>CAYXOM010000124.1:0-7949 GCA_964466565.1 uncultured Mycobacterium sp. | reverse complement strand
GGCGTCGGCGGCGGCGTGTTCGACGTCGCGAAGGGTGATCGCGCCCTGCGGGCCGGTGCCCCCGACGGTGCTCAGGTCGACGCCCAGGGCCGCGGCGGTCCGGCGGGCCACCGGGGACACCCACAGCCGGTGGCCGACCGGCCCGCCCGGCGCCGGCGCGGCGGCCGGGGGCCCGGCGGCCGGCGGGGGGCCCGGGTCGTCGCCCGGCTCGAGCAGGGTGGCCAGTGGCGTGCCGACGGCGACCGTCTGACCGACGGGCACCAGCAGCTCGCCCACGACGCCGTCGTGCCAGCATTCGACTTCGACCGCCGCCTTCGTGGTTTCGACGACGGCGACGATCTGTCCCCGGGTCACGGTGTCGCCGGGTTTGACCAACCACTCGTCGAGCCGGCCCTCATCCATGTCCGCTCCGAGGGCCGGCATCGTGAACTCGATCACCGGCCGTCCCCGAACAGCGCGCGCACCGCATCGACGATCCTCGCCGGCTGGGGCAGTGCGGCCTCCTCGAGGTGCTTGGGGTAAGGGATCGGCACCTCGACGGTGCAGACCCGCCCGATCGGCGCGTCGAGGTCGTAGAAAGCCTGCTCGACGATGCGCGCGCTGATCTCCCCGGCCAGGCTGCCGGTATGCCAGGCCTCGTCGACCACGACCACCCGGTGGGTCCGGCGCACCGACTCGATGATCGTCGCGTCGTCCAGCGGACGCAGCACCCGAAGATCGACCACGTCGCACTCGATGCCGCCGGCCGCCAGCTCGGCTGCGGCCTCCATGGCCTTGGGCAGGGATCCGCCGTAGGTGATGATGGTCGCGTCGGATCCGTTGCGGCGCAGCGCCGCCCGGCCGATCGGCACCGGCGCCGGCTCGTCGATGTCGGCGGAGGTGTTGTACAGCCCGACGTGTTCGAAGATGATCACCGGATCGGGCTCGGCCAGGGCGGTGCGCAGCATGCCGTAGGCGTCCGCGACGGTCGCCGGCGCGAGCACGGTGATCCCCGGGATATGGGCGTACCAGTTCTCCAGGCTGTGCGAGTGCTGGGCGGCGAGCTGGCGGCCGGCGCCGGTACCCATCCGGATGACCACCGGCACCGAGAACTGCCCGCCGGACATGTGCCGCAGGGCCGCGGCGGTGTTGACGATCTGATCCAGCGCCAGCAGGCTGAAGTTGACCGTCATCACCTCGACGATCGGCCGCAGGCCGCCGAGCGCGGCGCCGATGCCGATGCCGACGAAACCCAGCTCCGACAGCGGAGTGTCGCGGACCCGCTCCGGGCCGAACTCCTCGAGCAGCCCCTTGGAGGCCGCATAGGTGCCCCCGTACCGCCCGACGTCCTCGCCGAGCAGGACCACCCGCTCGTCGGCGCGCAGGGCGTCGGCCATCGCGTCGTGGACCGCGGCGCGGTAGGTGGTCTTCACCGGGCGGCCCGGACCGGGGTCGTCACGTCGCGGGTCAGCTGCTCGACCGGTTCCCAGGTGCCGGCCTCGGCGAAGGCGACCGCCTCGGCGACCTCGGCGTCGGCGGCGCGCTCGATGCCGGCCAGCTCGCCGGCGTCGAGCAGCCCCTCGGCCGAGCACCGCTCGCGCAGCGTGGCGATGGGATCTCGCTCCCGCCAGCGCTGCACCTCGGCCTTGTCACGGTAGAGCTCGGGATCGAACATCGAGTGCGGCCGGAAGCGGTAGGTGCGGAATTCCAGGAGGTACGGCCCGCCCCGGGTGCGGATGTGTTCGACCGCCTCGGCCGTGGCGGCGTGGCAGGCCGCGGCGTCCATCCCGTCCACCGCCGCCGCCGGCACCCGGTAGGACGCCGCCTTGGCGGTCAGGTCCACCTCCGAGAGTTCGACGTCGATCGGCGTGCCCATCGCGTAGCGGTTGTTCTCGCAGCAGAACAGCACCGGCAGCTGCCAGAGCCGGGCCATGTTCATCGACTCGTGGAACGCGCCCTCGGCGACCGCGCCCTCGCCGAAGTAGCAGGCGGTGACCCGGTTGCGGCGCAGCTGGGCGTCGGCGAAGGCCAGCCCGGCGGCCACCGGCAGCCCGGCGGCGACGATCGCGTTACCGCCGTAGAACCGCCGGCCGGCGTCGAACAGGTGCATCGACCCGCCGCGGCCACCCGAGCAACCCTCCTGCTTGCCGAACATCTCGGCCATGATGCGGGTCATCGGCACCCCGCGCAGCAGGGCGTGCGCATGCTCGCGGTAGGTGGCCACCACCGCGTCGTCGGCGCCCAGCGCACGCAGCGATCCCGCGGCCACCGCCTCCTCGCCCACGTAGAGGTGCAGGAAGCCGCGGATCTTGCCCGCGCTGTAGAGCTCGGCGCATTTCTCCTCCATCCGGCGGATCCGGATCATGTCGGTCAGCAGCCCGCGCAACAGGGCCGGGTCGGTCACGGGCCCGCCGCCGGGGTCTCGACGGTGGAGGTGTCACCCTCGGGCAGGCCCAGCTCGCGGGCCTTGAGCAGCCGGCGCATGATCTTGCCGCTGCGGGTGTGCGGCAGCGCCTCGACGAAGTCGATCTCCTTGGGCGCCACCGCGGCACCGAGGCGCTTGCGTGCGGAGCCCATCAGCTCCCGGCGCAGGGCGTCGTCGCCGGTGTGCCCGGACTTGAGCGTCACGAACGCCTTGACCACCTCGCCGTAGGTCGGATCGGGCTTGCCGATCACCGCCGCCTCCGCGACGGCGGGATGGTCGGTGAGCACGTTCTCCACCTCGAAGGGGCCGATCAGGTGGCCCGAGGCCTTGATCACGTCGTCGGCGCGCCCCACGAACCACAGGTAGCCGTCGGCATCCCGCTTCACCAGGTCCCCGGACAGGTACAGCTGTCCGCCCGGACCATTGTGGAAGCACCCGCGGTAGCGGTCCTCGGCGCCGAGGTAACCGCGGAACATCGACGGCCACCCGGTTCGCAGCGCGAGTTCACCCTCGGTGTCCGGTTCGGCGACGACGACGACCTCTCCGGTGTCCCCGTCGCGGCGCACGACGGCGACCTCCACGCCGGGCAGCGGACGGCCCATCGAGCCGGGCTTGATGTCGAAGGCCGGGGTGTTGGCCACCATGATCCCTCCGGTCTCGGTCTGCCACCAGTTGTCGTGGATCGGCAGGCCCAGCACCCGCTTGCCCCACCAGACGGCCTCGGCGTTGAGCGGTTCGCCGACGCTGGCGATGAACCGCAGCGCCGGAAAGCGATACCGCCCGGCGAGTTCCGGGCCGGCCTTGATCAGCATCCGGATCGCCGTCGGGGCGGTGTACCAGACGGTGACCTTCTCGTCCTGCAGGATCCGGTACCAGCGCCGGGCGTCGAATTCCGCCTCGTCCACGATCGAGGTGACCCCGTGCAGCAGCGGGGCGATGATGCCGTAGGAGGTCCCGGTGACCCAGCCGGGATCCGCTGTGCACCAGTAGATGTCGTCGGGGTGCAGATCCAGTGCGTACAGCCCGGTGATGTAGTGCATCAGCACCGCGGCGTGCACGTGCTGGGCACCCTTGGGGGTTCCGGTGGTCCCGCTGGTGAAGTGCAGCAGCGATGGGTCGTCGGGTCCGGTCGGCTCGACCGGTGCTTCCTCGCTCGCCCGGTCCATGAGGGCGCCGAAGTTGAGCGTTCCCGGGATGTCCTCATCGCCGACCACCAGGATGTGCCTGACCGACGGCAGTTGCTCCCGGATCGTTGCGATCTTGCGCTTGTAGACCGCGGCGGTGGTCACCAGCACGTCGGCTTCGCCGATCGTGACGCGGGTGGCGATCGGTTCCGGGCCGAACGCCGAGAACAGCGGGGAGACCACGCTGCCGTTGCGCAGCGCGCCCAGCATGCTGATGTAGAGCTCCGGAATCCTGCCCATGATCACGAAAACCTTGTCGCCCCGGCCGATTCCGAGTTCACGCAGCACGGACGTGAAGCGCCGGGTCAGCCGTCCCAGCTCGTGGTAGCTGAGATCGTGTGTGCTCAGGGGCTCGGATCCGGGGGTGTCGGCGACGAAACGCAGCGCGGTACGGCCGGAGTCCGGGCCGTCGGCGTGGCGGTCGACCGCGGCGTAACCGATGTTGCACAACCCCGTCCCGGCACACGGATCGGCGATCTGCGACCAGGAGAACGACGCCCGGTCGGCCTCGTAGTCGGCGAGGTTCGGGGTGACCCTCAGGTCGGCCGGCCCCTTGACGATGACGTCGTCGCTCACCGTCGGCCCCGGTTCGTCACGTCGAGCAGGCCGTCGGCGCGGGCGCGGGCCATGTTGGCCATCACCCGTGCGACGAGGCAGTCATAGGCGCCGCCGTCGTTGAGGATGTCGGCCCGGTCGCGGTGGCGCAGGAAGGCGTCGAGGCGGCGCTCCAGGGACGAGTCCCAGTACTCGGGACCGGTGTAGTGCGAGCAGAGGAACTGCCAGGCGATCGACTCCAGTTCGTCACCGGTCCCCGACGGCATGCGGATTCCCCTCACTCCCGACCCGATGGGAATTCCACCCGACCACGGGCGCGGGCGTTAGAGCCGAAAGTCACCAGGGGCTTAGAGGCCGTGCACCCCTTTGTAGAGGACCGCGATCCCGATCACCACGAGGATGACCCCGACGAGGGCGGAGTGGTTGGCCTCCATCCAGGTCTTCAGCCGGTTCAGCGGCTCGTCGAGTCGCTCGCCGGCGGCGAGGTATCCCAGCACCGGGATGGCCACCGAGGAGGCGGCGACGGCGGTGAACACCGCCACCGATATCCAGGACTGCGTCGCCCCGAGGCCGGCGGTCGCGATGGCCAGCCCCGCGGCCGCGCACATCAGCAGCACCTTCGGGTTGAGCACCGTCAGGACGGCGGCGGTTCCGAAGGCCCGGCCGGGACCCAGCGAGGTCATCGAGCTCAGCCATTTGGGGGTGTGCCCGGAGCGGTTGCGAGTGAACCAGCGGTACAGGCCGAAGGCGATCAGGGCGGCGCCGATGACGATCCGCACGTAGGGTGCCGCGCCGGACTGCCGGTCCAGACCGCCGGCGAGGTCGGAGGCGAGGACGAAGGCGGCCGTGACGACGGCGATGCTCAGGGTCCAGCCGGCCAGGAAGGCGAGGCTGGCCGGCCGCGGCCGCGGCGTGTGCAGCATCAGGATGCCCGGGATGACCGACAGCGGCGAGAGCGCTATGACCAGGGCCAGCGGGATCAGTTCGGCGAGTTCGCCGGCGTCGGAGAGCACAGGGGGCAACCTACCCGCGGCCGCTGCGGCTCGGCCGGCCGCAGGGTCCAGGCCGGCACCCAGTGGGTGACCGGGCGCCGCGCGGGCCCGAAGGCGACCGGGTAGGTCACCAGGCCCCACCACTCGCCCTGCTCGCACCGGCCCCAGCAACACAGGGAGCCGGTCACCACGGCGTGCATCTGCAGGCCGTGCGGGTGGTAGCGCCCGGCCCGGTGCGGGCGGCGGGGGAACAGCGCGCCGAGATCGACCAGGACCGGCATCGGGGGACGTACCGGCCGGAACGTCGCCCGCAGGGGCTGCCCGTGGTAGCCGATCCGCCCGAGCTCGCCCACTCTTCGATCATATGTTCGAACTAGGACGGCGGGCGGGTTGGTGACAAGATGAATTCCGGGCCGGGTGGACACGGTTGAAGTTGAGCGGAACAGACTCAATTTTGTCGGTGTTGTACCCCAGGACAGACGTGTGACCTGAAGAAACGGAGGACGTCGGCGTGGATTCGTTCAACCCGACCACCAAGACCCAGGCGGCGCTGACCGCCGCCCTGCAGGCGGCCAGCGCGGCCGGCAACCCGGAGATCCGGCCGGCTCATCTGCTGATGGCGCTGCTCACCCAGACCGACGGCATCGCCGTCCCGCTGCTCGAGGCGGTCGGGGTGAACCCGGCCACCGTCCGCGGCGAGGCGCAGCAGCTCCTCGACCGGCTCCCGTCGTCGAGCGGGGCGACCTCCCAGCCGCAGCTGTCCCGGGAATCGCTGGCCGCGATCAACACCGCCCAGCAGCTCGCCACCGAGATGGACGACGCCTACGTCTCCACCGAGCATCTGCTGGTCGGGCTGGCCACCGGTGACTCGGACGTCGCCAAACTGCTCACCGGCGCCGGCGCCTCCCCGCAGGCCCTGCGCGACGCCTTCGCGAAGGTGCGCGGCAGTGCCCGGGTCACTAGCCCCGACCCCGAGGCCAGCTATCAGGCGCTGGAGAAGTACTCCACCGACCTGACCGCCCGCGCCCGGGAGGGCAAGCTCGACCCGGTCATCGGCCGCGACACCGAGATCCGCCGCGTCATCCAGGTCCTGAGCCGGCGCACCAAGAACAACCCGGTGCTCATCGGCGAACCCGGCGTCGGCAAGACCGCCATCGTCGAGGGCCTGGCCCAGCGGATCATCGACGGCGACGTCCCGGAAAGCCTGCGCGACAAGACCGTCATCTCCCTGGACCTCGGCTCGATGGTGGCCGGCGCCAAATACCGCGGCGAGTTCGAGGAACGCCTCAAGGCCGTGCTCGACGAGATCAAGGACTCCGCGGGCCAGATCATCACCTTCATCGACGAGCTGCACACCATCGTCGGCGCCGGGGCGACCGGCGAGGGCGCGATGGACGCCGGCAACATGATCAAGCCGATGCTGGCCCGCGGCGAGCTCCGCCTGGTCGGTGCGACCACTCTCGACGAGTACCGCAAGTACATCGAGAAGGACGCCGCCCTCGAGCGGCGCTTCCAGCAGGTGTTCGTCGGCGAGCCGTCGGTCGAGGACACCGTGGGCATCCTGCGCGGCCTCAAGGACCGCTACGAGGTGCACCACGGCGTGCAGATCACCGACTCCGCCCTGGTGGCCGCCGCCACGCTCTCCGACCGCTACATCACCAGCCGGTTCCTGCCGGACAAGGCCATCGACCTGGTCGACGAGTCCGCCTCCCGGCTGCGCATGGAGATCGACTCCCGGCCCGTGGAGGTCGACGAGGTCGAGCGACTGGTCCGCCGGCTGGAGATCGAGGAGATGGCGCTGCAGAAGGAGCAGGACGAGGCCTCCAAGGACCGCCTCGAGAAGCTGCGCGCCGAACTCGCCGACTACAAGGAGAAGCTGGCCGAGCTGACCACGCGCTGGCAGAACGAGAAGAGCGCCATCGACGTCGTCCGGGAGTTCAAGGAACAACTCGAGGAACTTCGCGGGGAGGCCGACCGGGCCGAGCGCGACGGTGATCTGGCCAAGGCCGCCGAACTGCGGTACGGCCGGATCCCCGAGGTCGAGAAGAAGCTCGACGCCGCGCTCCCCCAAGCGCAGTCCCGCGAGGCGGTGATGCTCAAGGAGCAGGTCGGACCCGACGACATCGCCGACGTCGTGTCGGCCTGGACCGGGATCCCGGCCGGCCGGCTGATGGAGGGCGAGACCGCCAAGCTGCTGCGCATGGAGGACGAACTGGGCAGGCGGGTGATCGGACAGAAGGCCGCGGTCGCCGCGGTCTCCGACGCGGTCCGGCGCACCCGGGCCGGGGTCGCCGACCCCAACCGGCCCACCGGGTCGTTCCTGTTCCTCGGCCCCACCGGCGTGGGCAAGACCGAACTCGCCAAGGCGCTGGCCGACTTCCTCTTCGACGACGAGCGGGCGATGGTCCGCATCGACATGAGCGAGTACGGCGAGAAGCACTCGGTGGCGAGGCTGGTCGGCGCCCCACCCGGGTACATCGGCTACGACCAGGGCGGTCAGCTCACCGAGGCGGTGCGCCGCCGGCCCTACACCGTGGTGCTCTTCGACGAGGTCGAGAAGGCTCACCCGGACGTCTTCGACGTGCTGCTGCAGGTGCTCGACGAGGGACGGCTGACCGACGGCCAGGGCCGCACCGTCGACTTCCGCAACACCATTCTCATCCTGACTTCCAACCTGGGGTCCGGCGGAGACCACGAGCAGGTGATGGCGGCGGTGCGGGCGGCGTTCAAGCCGGAGTTCATCAACCGCCTCGACGACGTGCTGATCTTCGACGCGCTCTCGCCCGACGAACTGGTCGAGATCGTCGACATCCA
>CAYXOM010000123.1:0-2700 GCA_964466565.1 uncultured Mycobacterium sp. | reverse complement strand
CGGGCAGCTGATCCCGGTCCTCTTCCCGGGCCACCGCGGTCGCGGCCCGGCGTGGTGGGCCGGTCCGCGCCGGGGCTGCGCGGGTGGCGGGGGCTGTGTCCACCCGGTCGGCGCTCGTCCTCTCCGAGGTGGACGTCGCCGAGGCCCGCTCGTCGTCCGTCGCGTCGGCCGCCGCTGCGGCGCTGCCCAGCAGGGCCGCGGCACCCAGGCCGGCCGCGATCAGACCGGTCCGCGCCCACCGCCGGACGTGCGCACCCTGTTCCGACACCGTCTCCGCCCCGTCTGCCCGCATCCGGGATCGCGGACGGGCATGATCATAGCCGGGACCCGGCGAACAGGAGCATCGGATGGGTATCGACCCGCGCGGCGAAGATCTCAAGAGGCTGCTGGCCGAGGACGACGGCGGCCCACTGGTGATGCTCAACCTGCTGCGCTTCACCCCCGACGGCCGGGCCGGTTACGGCGAGTACATGCGCCGCTTCGCCGAGACGTTCGCCCCGCGCTACGGCGTGGAGGTGCTCTACGCCGGCGCGGGATCGACTGTTCTGGTCGCCGAGGAGGGCCAGGACTGGGATGCCGTCCTGCTGGTGCGCTACCCCGACCGGCAGACGTTCAGCCGGATGGTGGCCGATCCGGAGTACCTGGCGATCACCCACCTGCGCAGCGGCGCACTGCAGGAGGCGGTGCTGCAGGCGACGGTGCCGCTGACCGCGCCTCCGGCCTAAGGCGCGGCGACCGTCGGCAGGCGCACCTCGACCGCGCCGATGTCGATGGCACCCCAGGTCGTCAGGTCGGCGTAGGGCAGCGCCGAGCTGGTGATCTGCAGGGTCATCGAGTCAGCCGCGCCGTACACGGTGTAGGCGATGTCGGCCAGATCGATCTCGGCGGTCCGCTCCCGGCCGTCGAGGACCACCGGCACCGGGGTGACGATGTTGCCCAGCACCTGACCGGTGGCGTCGTCGACCAGTTGGGCGTAGACCGCGCGACTGGTCCCCAATCCGCGGTAGCTGAAACCCAGGGACGGCGCGCCGGCGATCCGGGTGCCCACCGGCGGCGTGACGGGAAGGTTCACCGCGTTGCCCGCCGGGCCCGCACTGGCAAGGGCGAACGCCGTGCTGAACAGGGTGGCCGGCGCCGGCGGCACGCTCGCCGGCGACGGCCCCGACCCGCCCAGCAGCGGCGCCAGCAGAAGGGGCCGGCCCTGGCCGGAGTAGCTCAGCGGGACGGGATTGTTGAACGCCGGGTCGAACGGCATCAGGTCCGAGCTGTACAGCTGCCCGGTCTGGTCGTACCACCGGAAGTTCGCGATGGTGTCGGCGCCGGCGGCGGGGTTTCCGGCGGCGTACTGGTCGAGCCAGCGCAGGCTGTCGCTCAGGGTCGCCTGGCCCTGCGCCTGCTGGTCGGCGGTGGGCAGCAGGCAGACCCCGTGGCCGCCGCAGAACCAGGTGATCTTCACCGGGATCGAGGGGTCGCGGGCGAGGATCAATTCGGCGTTGGTGCTGGCCGCGTCGAGCTCGAAGAGGATGTCGACGGTCCCCTGCAGGAAAAGACTTGGCGCCGTGATGTTTCCGGACAGGATCCCCGGGCCCGCGCTGGACAGCAGGGCCTGAGCGCTCTGGCTGAGCCAGCTGAACAACGCCCCGGTGACGATGGCGGGGTAGATCTCGGTGTTGATGCGCGCGCGGGTGGCGACCAGGGCAAGCAACAGCTCGCTCCCGATCACCGTCTTGAAGGTGTTGTCGGGATAGAGGGACTCGTTGAGTGTGTTCCAGGCGATGCCGGGAACGATCGCGTCGATCCGCGGGTCGATGGCGGCGCTGGTCAGCTGGATGCCGCCGCCGTAGGAGCCGCCGACCATCCCGATGAGCGGATCGCCGTCCTCGGTGGCGACCTGGCTCTGGGCGATGTTCCCCGGACCGGCGGCCCAGGAGATGATCGAGGCGACATCGCGGCCCTCGAAGAACGGGCTGTCCAGTTGCAGCACGCCGCCGGACGCCCACTCGCCGCGCGGGTCCCAGGTGATCACGTTGAACCCGGTGCTGGCCGCGTAGCCGCCCGGGAACGGACTGGCCCCGGAGCGGAGCACCGGGATCCCCGGCACGATCTCGACGAGACTGGGCGCCCAGACCGAGTAGATGTCGGTGTTTCCCGGGAATCCCAGGTCCGGTCCGTTGAGGACGGTGGGGGCCGACGTCGCCAGGCCGTTGGCCACGTCGAGTGCCGGGTAGTAGTTGAGGCTGATCAGGGTGCCGTCGAACGACGGCATCTGGTAGGTGAACGCCACCGGCCGACCCGCGGTCAGGTCGAAGGGGTCGGCGCGGAAGGTCACGATCCGCGCGCTTCCGATCAGCGGCGCCAGCAGATCGCTGACCAGTGGGATGCGGTGCAGCAGGGTGAGCACCGGATCAGCCGCGAGTCCGACGCGCGGGATCGACCGGACGAACCGGTCGAAGGCGGTAACCTCGGCGACCATGATGCTGAAGGTCTCGGCCGCCGCCGGGTCGGTCACCGCGGTCACGTAGGGCAGGTAGGCGAACGCGTCCGCGGACCCCGGCGCGAGCGCCACCTTCCCACCCAGGCTGGGGCGGCGGAGCACGCTGAACTCCAGGTCCAGGCCGCGAGCGGAGACTGCGTTGAGAGTGCCCTGGATGACACCCTGCTCCCACCGGAGTTGCTGATCGACCGAGATCGAGTTGGCGA
>CAYXOM010000122.1:0-1766 GCA_964466565.1 uncultured Mycobacterium sp. | reverse complement strand
GACCAGGTCGGTGAACCGGCTGAGCAGGCCCATCGACAGCAGCGGGATGTAGGCGTTGAGCCCAGATGCGCCGGCCAGGCCGAGGCCGGTCAGGAACTCCACTGTTTCGCCTGGTGAACGGCGTTGTGCGCGAGTGTCATTCGGCGTCCCGGGCCGCGACCAGGATGCCGTCGCCGAGCGGGAGCAACACCGGTGTCAGCCGGGGGTCCTCGGCGATCAGCCGGGCCGCCTCGCGGACCGCCGCCACCTCCGCGTCCTGCGCCGCGGGGTCACCTGCCCGGCCGTCGAGGCCGGCCCGGTGGACCACGATCACCCCGCCGGGCCGCAGCAACCGCACGCCCTCGTCGACGAAGTGCGGATGGTCGGCCGGCGCGGCGTCGACGAACACGAGGTCGTAGGACTCGTCGGCGAGCCTGGTCAGGACCTCCTGGGCCCGCCCGGCGATGAGCCTGGTCCTGCCCGGACCCACCCCCGCCTCGGTAAACGCCTGCTTGGCCAGCTGTTGGTGTTCGGGCTCGATGTCGATGGTGGTGAGCACCCCGTCGTCGCGCATGCCGGAGATCAGCCACAGTCCGCTCACCCCGGCCCCGGTGCCCACCTCGACCACCGAGCGCCCGCCGGAGAGCCTTGCCAGCAGGCTGAGCAGCGCACCGACCGCGGGCGTCACCGCACCGGCGCCGGCGTCGAGCGCACGTTCGCGGGCCGCGGCGACGATCTCGTCCTCGGAGATAGAGTTCTCGGCGTGCGCGAGAATCCGCTCCGCACGCCCCGCGGGCGGCGCGTCCGGTTCGTCGGTGGTGGACATCCCCTGCAGCGTAGAGGACTACCGGCCCGGGGCGGGCGGGGTGCGCCCGGCCGGGGAAACGCCCGGGTGAGTGGTTGCTGGTTCATGACCAAAGTGTGACGTAAGCCCAGTTGAAGGGCAGTTCGAGACCACTTCCTCAGACGCTTTTCAATTTGCTCTTATATCTTCCTCATCGTCCTGGACAACGCTGAACAGATGCTCCTCCCACCGCATCCTGGACGCCGCGGCGGCGGGAATACCGAGACCCGGTCCGCCGTTGACCCCGATGACGCGCGCCCCGGCTTCGAGTCCGCGGCACACGAGCTCCAGGAGGTTCCGACGTCCACCACACTGACTGCCCCGGTCACGATGACCGGCGCCCAGCAGGTCGGCGCTACGGACCGGGTCGAGACGACCGACGAACTTCACGGCACCGCGATGTTCGACGCCACCGGCGACCGGTCCGACATGCCGTCCTGGGACGAACTGGTGCGTCAGCATGCCGACCGGGTCTACCGGCTGGCCTACCGCCTGTCGGGCAACCAGCACGACGCCGAGGACCTGACCCAGGAAACGTTCATCCGGGTTTTTCGATCGGTGCACAACTACCAGCCCGGCACCTTCGAGGGCTGGCTGCACCGGATCACCACCAACCTGTTCCTCGACATGGTCCGCAGGCGTGGTCGTATCCGGATGGAGGCCCTGCCCGAGGACTACGACCGGGTCCCGGCACAGCAACCCACCCCTGAGGAGATCTATCACGACGCCCGGCTCGGTGCCGACCTGCAGGCCGCGCTGGACTCGCTGCCCCCGGAGTTCCGGGCCGCGGTGGTCCTATGCGACATCGAGGGCCTGTCCTACGAGGAGATCGGCGCGACGCTCGGGGTGAAGCTCGGGACCGTCCGCAGCCGCATCCACCGCGGGCGCCAGGCTCTGCGCGAGTTCCTCGCCGCCGCCGGCCGCCACGCTGGCGAGGCGGCCG
>CAYXOM010000121.1:0-10636 GCA_964466565.1 uncultured Mycobacterium sp. | reverse complement strand
GCCGTGACCGCGGCCTTCGCTGTGAGCTGCTCGCAGGCCCAGGAGGTCGGCAGCAACATCGCCTCGAACGCCTCGGAGGTCGGCGGATCGGCGGCCAGTGTGGCCAGCAGCGCCGCCGGCGCGGCGGGCAGCGCCGCCTCCAGCGCCGGCAGCGTCGCCTCCAGCGCCGTCTCGTCGGTGCTGAACGCGGCGCCGACCACCCTCAACGTGCCGGGCCTCGGTGACGTCTCGCTGGACGGCCCCACCGCAGAGGCCTACCAGAAGGCGGGCGGCGAGGCGAAGCTGGGCGTACCCACCGCGGCGGTGGAGACCGTGGGCGACGGCACGGTCGCGACGTTCACCAACGGCACGATCTTCTCGTCGCCGTCGACCGGGGCGCACCTGGTCCAGGGCGAGATCCTGCGGGTCTACACCGAGGCCGGCGGCCCGGCCGGCCCGCTGGGCTTCCCGACCAGCTCGGAGGCCCAGACCGGCGGCGGTCCCCGGACCACCGGCGGCGGCTGGATCAGCGAGTTCCAGAACGGCACCATCACCTGGACCAACGCCGGAGGCGGCACCTTCATCGAGACTGTCTCCGAGGGGTGACCTGACCGGGAAGGCCCCCGGCGGACCGCGACTCCGCGGCTCGGCGGGGGCTTTCCCGTCACCGGGTAACACACGGGGACCACGGCGACGATACTGGGGGCATGACTGTGAAGATAAGAACCGCTCTGCTGGGCATGGCCGCGCTGGCCGCCGTCGGGTTCTCGGTCGCGCCGGTCGCGCCGGTCGCGCGGGCCGACGTCTGCGGCGACGTGGGTGGGCGTCACGTCAGTGTGGGCGGATGCACTCCGGGCCTGGCCGGCGACGCGATCACCGGTGCCGCCATCGGGGCCGCCGTCGCCGCCCCCGAGGAGGCCGCAGCCGCGGAATCCCGCCCGCCCTGCTACAACGCCGCCGGCCAGCCGTACTACACCCCCGAGGGTGTGCCGTGCTACGCCCCGGCCCCGCCGCCTCCGCCGCCGCCTCCGCCGCCACCGCCGCCGCCCGCCTAGGGCGCGGCTATTCTGTTGCCGTCCGGTCCACCCCCGGACGGGAAGGTTCGGGAATTCGTGCCGACATTGCGCGCCGCGCTGTTCGTGGCGGTTCTCGTCGCGACCGTCGGCGGACTTCCACTGACCGCGTCGGCCGCTCCCGGCCCGCCGCGCGACGTGACGGTGGCCGTCCACAACATCAGCCCGTTCGTCATGACCCAGGGCGACGTCAAGAGCGGCTTCACCATCGACCTGCTCGACGAAGTGGCCAAGCGGCTGAACTGGAATATCGAATACGTCGACGTGGCCAACGTCAAAGAGCAGCTGGCCGCAGTGGCCGACCGGAGTGCCGAAGTCGCCGCCGGCGCCATCTCGATCACCTCCGAGCGCTCCCAGAGCTTCGACTTCTCCCAGCCGATCTTCAACGCGGGCCTGCAGATCCTGGTGCCGCAGTCCAACACCGGGTGGTCGATCCCGGGCCTCACCGACTTCCTGCGGCTGCTGTTCTCCCAGACCATGCTGGTCTGGCTCGGGGTGGGCCTGCTGCTCACCGTGCTGCCGGCGCACGTCATCTGGCTGCTCGAGCGGCGCAACCCGCGCGCGATGGTGGCCAAGTCCTACATCCCGGGCATCTTCCACGCCTTCGGCTGGGGAATGGGCATGCTGGCCGGGCAGCCCGACGGCAGCCCCCGCAATGTCGTGGCGCGCACCGTCGGCCTGCTCTGGGCATTCGTCGGGATCATCTTCGTGGCCTACTACACCGCCACCCTGACCGCCAACCTGACCGTCGACAAGTTCGACGCACAGATCTCCACGCCCGCCGACCTGCTCGGCAAGAAGGTGTGCACCGTGGCCAACACCACCTCCTCGAACTACCTGGGCAGCCTGGGCATCCCCGCCACCGACGCGCCGCAGATCGACGAGTGCTTCGAAGGCCTGCGCACGCAGCAGTTCGAGGCCGTGGTCTTCGACGCGCCGATCCTGCGCTACTACGTCGCCACCGACGGCGCCGGAGTGGCGCGGCTGTCGGGTCCGATCTTCAAGCCCGAGGACTACGGCATCGTGTTCGACAACGGCAGCGACCTGCGCAAGCAGTTCAACGAGACGCTGCTGGCGATCCGCGAGGACGGCACCTACGACCTGATCGACCAGAAGTGGTTCGGCGACGAGTTCGCCGACGCCGACGCGGGATGACGCGGTGGCATCGGTGAAGCCTGCGTCTGCGCCCGGCCTGCTGGGCACGCCGTCGATGCGGGTGATCGTCGTCGCGATGGTCGGCTTCGCGCTGCTGGGCGGCACGCTGCGGGCGCAGGTCTACGACAGCACCGCGCTGGCGACCGCCGCCACGGTGTTCGCCGGGATCTTCGTGCAGGCGCTGCCCTTCCTGGCCCTGGGCGTGACCCTGAGCGCGGCGCTCGCGGTGTTCGTCACCGCCGAGCGGCTCACCCGCTGGCTGCCGCGCCGGCCCGGGGCGGCGGTGCTGACCGCCGCGGTCAGCGGGGCGGCGCTGCCCGGCTGCGAGTGCGGCTCGGTACCGCTGGCCCGCCGGCTGTTCGGGCCGGGGGCGCTGGGCGCGGCTGCGCTCACCTTCATGCTCGCCGCACCGGCGATCAACCCGATCGTGGTGGTCTCCACGGTGGTCGCCTTCCCGAGCGAACCGCGGATGGTGCTGGCCCGCGTCGGCGCCTCGCTGCTGACCGCGATCATCATGGGCCTGGTGTGGAGCCGGTGGGGGCGCACCGAGTGGATCACCCGCCGGCTGCCGTCGGTGAACGCCGGCCAGGGTTCGCGCTGGCTGGCCTTCGCCGAGGCGGCCCGGCACGACTTCATCGCCGCCGCCTCCTACCTGGTGCTCGGCGCGGCCGCCGCGGCCGCGCTGCACGTGATCGTCCCGGACTGGGTGTTCGAGACGCTTGCCGGTCAGCTGCTGCTCGGGGTGCTGGTGATGGCGCTGCTGGCGTTCGTGCTGGCGCTGTGCTCGGAGGCCGACGCGTTCGTCGCCGCCAGCCTGACCATGATGCCGCTGGTCCCCCGGCTGGTGTTCCTGGTCGTCGGCCCGGCCATCGACATCAAGCTCTTCGCCATGCAGGCCGGGATGTTCGGGCGTGCCTTCGCGCTGCGTTTCGCGCCGCTGACCTTCGTGGTGGCCACCGTGGTGGCCACCGGGGTCGGCCTGCTGGTGCTGGGGGTCGGGGCGTGAGCCGCGAGTCGGAGAACACCCTGCTGCTGCTGATCGGGCTGGCGACGGGAATGATCACCGTCAGCGGCGTTTTCACCCGTTACGTCAAGGGGTCCCTGCAGGTGTGGCTGCTGATCACCGCCGCGGTGGTGATCGCCCTAGCGGTGGTCGCCATCATCACCGACATCCGCCGGGCGTCGGCCCGGGTGGGCGACGGGGACCGCGACGGCTCCGAACCTGGGGAGCACGAGGCCGACGGCGGTCACGGCGATCACGACGACGAGCACGCCCACCACGGCTCGGTCGCCTGGCTGCTGTTGCTGCCGGTCGTGGTGCTGATCTTCATCACCCCGCCGGCGCTCCGCCCGGATGCCAGCGTCCCCACCATCACCAACGTGTCCACCGACGTACTGCGCCGCGACTTCCCGCCGCTGCCCGACGGCCGCGCACCGGAGGTCAGCCCGACCGAGATCATGGTGCGCGCCGCCCAGGACACCTCCGGCAGCCTCACCGACCGGCTGATCACGGTCACCGGGTTCACCATGCCCGAGGCCGGCGAGGTGGACCTGGGCCGGTTCTCGGTGCTGTGCTGCGCGGCCGACGCCCGCCTGGCGCGCGTCCGGCTCGCGGGATCCGGCGCCGCCGAGGCGGCCGCACTCCCCCAGTACACCTGGATCCGGGTGGAGGGCACGGTGGTCCCCGGGCCGGGCGGCGGGGACTCGACCTCGGCGCCCACCCTGGACGTCAGCGCGATCACCCCCATCGATCCGCCCGAGAACGTCTACGGCTGAACAGGATTCACCAAAGAGCCCGGCGTTCCTCCCGCACCGTGCGGGCCACCACGGCAACCACCACCGAGAGCACCAGCGCCCCCGCGACGCACGCGCCGGCCAGGCCGGCGGTGAACCCGCCGGGGTCGGCCGCCTCGCTCAGCCGGGCCGGCAGGCCGGTGACCGCCAGATAAAGCACCGAGACCGCGCTGCCGGTCAGCGCGATACCCAGCGCGTTGCCCAGTTCGAAGGCCGTCTCGGAGATCCCGGTGGCCGCGCCCACGCGGTCGGCGCTGGCGCTGGTGAGCACCAGATCCGACCCGCAGGTGACCACCGAACCGAAGGAGAAGCCCAGCAGCACCAGCGGAATCACCATGGCACCGAAGGAGGCCGGCAGGGCCAGGCCCAGGCCGGCCAGTCCGGCCGCACCCGCCGTCAGGCCGACCAGCAGCACCCGGCGGTGCCCCCAGGCCCGGATCAGCCGGCCGGTGTTGGGGGCGGTGACCAGGGAAGCCAGTGCCGCCGGCAGCAGCGCCACCCCGGACTGCAGCGGCGAGAACCCGACCACCTGGCGCAGGAAGATCGGCAGGAAGAACAACGCCCCGACGTTGGCGAACACGATGGCCAGTTGGGAGACGATCGCGGCGCCGAACCGCGGCTGGGCGAACAGCGCCAGATCCAGCAGCGGGCTGGACAGCCCGCGCTGGCGCCGCACGAACGTCCACACCAGCACGGCCCCGATCACCAGCGCCGGATAGGCCGGCCAGAACCCCGGACCGGAGTGCGCCAGTTCGGTGACGCCGTAGACCATCCCGAGGATGCCCGCGGTGGAGATCGCCACCGAGACCGGGTCCAGCGGGTGGTCGCCCTCGCTGCGGGCCTCGGGCAGCACCCGGTAGCCCAGCCCGACGATCAGCGCGACGACCGGCAGGTTGACCAGCAGCACCGAACCCCAGAAGTAGTGCTCGAGCAGCACCCCGGCCAGCACCGGGCCCATCGCCGCACCGGCGGCACCGCTGGCGCTCCAGATCCCCACCGCGCGCATCCGCAGCCGGTCGTCGGTGAACACCGTGCGCAGCAGCGCCAGGGTGGGCGGCATCAGCCCGGCGCCGGCCAGGCCCTGCACCGCGCGCAGCACGATCAGCAGCTCCGAGGTGGCTGCGAACGCGGCGGCCGCCGAGGCGACCCCGAACCCCAGGCTGGCGACCATCAGCAGCCGCTTGCGCCCGATGCGGTCCCCGAGGTTGCCCATGGTGACCAGCAGGCCGGCCAGGACGAAGGAGTAGATGTCCCCGATCCAGAGGACCTGGTTGTAGCCGGGGCTCAGCTGCTCGGTGATGGCCGGGACGGCCACCGACAGCACGGTCCCGTCGATGGCCACCATGAACACCGCCAGGCTCAGCACGAACAGCGCCGCCATCTGACGCCTGGTCACCGCGCCATGCTAGACCGACCCGCCCGGGAACCCGCGCCCCGCCCGCCGCGACCAACAGAGGTCACCGACGAGGTCAGGAGGACGGTGTGGTCACCGAGGTTGCCGAGCGGCGGCGGGCCGAGTCCGCGGTGCTGCGCAGGATCTGGCGGCTGCACTTCTGGGTCGGGGTGTTCGCCGCCCCGGTGCTGCTGACCCTGGCCTGCACCGGGCTGATCATCCTCTACACCCAGCCGCTGGACATGCTGTTCCACCGCTCCCTGCTGGCGGTGCCGCAGGCGGGCACGACGGTGTCGCTGGACCAGCAGGTCGATGCCGCCCGGGGCGCGGTCCCGCCGGACATGGTGCTCGACGCGGTCATCCCCCCGCCGCAGCCCGGCAGGTCCACCCGGGTCGACTTCCTGCCCGCCGTGACCCCCGAGGTCGGCGAGCGCAATGTGACGCAGGTCTTCGTCGACCCGCACACCGGCGGCTACCTGGGCCAGCAGATGGAACTCGACGGGCTGGTGGGCTGGGCTAACCAACTGCACCGGATGTTCGGCAACGACGGTCCGACGGTGTCGCTGCCCTCGGTCGGCCACCTGATCGCACCGGCGGACAATCCCGACCCGTTCCTGAAGGTCGGCGTCGCGAACCTGATCCTGGAGCTGAGCGCGGTGTGGGTGCTGGTGCTGCTGGCCACCGGGATCTTCCTGTGGTGGCCGCGGGCGATCGAGGGCGGCAAGCCCCGGCTGGCGATCCGGTGGCGAAAGGGCGGGCGGCTGCGCTGGCGGGACCTGCACGCGACCACCGGCATCCTGGTGTCGGTGATCCTGGTCGGCTACATCGTCTCCGGGCTCACCTGGTCGCGCTACTGGGGCGAGAACTGGCGGGTGATCGCCGAGACGCTCACCCCCGGCACCGTCGTCGACGCGCCGTCCACCCCGGCCACCGTCGGAGACCTCGACCGGCTGGGCCGCCGGGTCGCCTGGGCGGACAAGAACGACCCGATCTACGCCTCGGCGCCCGGCGGCGCCGTGCCCAGACCGCTGGGATTCGACGACATCGACCGGATCGCCAAGTCCGAGGGCATGCTGCCCGGCTACTCGATCGCCCCCCCGTCGGACTCCCCCGAGGACGGGGTCTACGGCAGCTACACGGTGTCCAACTACTGGCCGCAGCGGCTCTCCGAGCAACGGACCCTCTACCTCGACCAGTTCTCCGGCCAGACCCTCGCCAATGCCACCGCGGCACAGGACGGCGCCTTGTCGCAGGCCACCAGCTGGAGCGTCGACATGCACATGGGAACCCAGTACGGGCTGCTCAGCCGGATCCTGTCGACTCTCGCCTGCCTGGCGCTGATCACCAGCATCACCACCGCGGTGATCATGTGGTGGAAGCGCCGGCCGACCGGCAGCGCGGGCCTGCCGGGCCGCACCGGCGAAGCCGCCCGGGCCGCCACCCCCCGCGGCGCTCTGGTCGCGATCGGCGTGGGCGCGGCGGTGCTCGCCGTGATCTACCCGTCCTTCGGGCTCAGCCTGCTCGTCGTACTGGCCGCCGAGGCCGTCCTGGCACTGCGGCGGACGGCGTCGGCCTCAGCCTGACGGCACCCGCTCCTGGATGTGCCACTCCTGCCCGTAGCCGTCGCGCAGCAGGTCCAGGAACGGCACCGCGTCGAACGCCTCCGGTCCGAGCACACCGGCGCCCGACCACGCCCCCGTCGCCAGTAGCTCAAGTGCCACAACGGGATTCATCGCCGTCTGCCACACCACCGCCTGCGCCTTGTACTCCCGCATGGTCCAGGAGTTGTCGGCCACGTGGTAGAGGTAGACCTCACGCGGCTTTCCGTCCTTGCCGGTACCGGTCACCCACAGCCCCGCGCATGTCTTGCCGGTCATCTTCGGCCCCAGTGCCAGCGGGTCGGGAAGGCAGGCGGCCACCACGTCGCGCGGGCTCACCGCGACCTCCCCCGCCCCGCCCGCCGAGCGCACCTTCACCGGCTCGGTGCGGTCCAGGCCGAGCTTGTTGAGCACCTGGAGCACCTCGATGAACTCGTCGCCCAGACCGAACTTGAAGGTGACCCGCTTGGCGTCGACCCAGCGCGGCATCAGCAGCACCTCTTCGTGCTCGACGTTGACGCACTCCACCGGTCCGATGCCGTCGGGGAAGTCGAACACCTCGGGCTCGCTGAACGGCGCGGTGGTGTACCAGCCCCGGTCCTTCTCCCAGATCACCGGCGGGTTGAGGCACTCCTCGATGACCGTCCAGATCGAGAAGGACGGCGCGAAGTCATAGCCCGACACCACCAGGTTGGAGGCGTCGCGCACCCCGAGTTCGTCGATCTCGGCGAACAGGTGGTCGGCCGCGTAGCGGGCGAACACGTCGGCCAGTCCCGGCTCGACCCCGATACCCACCAGCGCGAGCTGCCCGGCGGACTCCCAGTTCTCGGCCTGGGCGAACTGCTCGTCGCCGAGCTTGACGTGGGACAGCTCGAAGGGCTTCTCCGGATGCCGGTGCGACAGACTCATCGCGGTGTCGAGGTAGTTCGCGCCGGCGGCGAACGCCCCGGTGAAGATCGGCATCACGAACCGGGGGTCGACGACGTTGAGCACGTGGGTGATGCCGTGGGTCCGGCACGCCTCGGCGACGGCGTCCGCACTGGAGGCGTCCAGCGCGATCCCGGAGAATCGCGGGTCCCCGATCCGAGCGACCAGGTCCGAGGCACGCGCGCCGTCGTAGTCGGCGATCAGATAGGAGGCGAAGAAGTCGCGGCGGGCGGCGATCAGAGCCGCCGAGGAGCCGACTCCGCCGGCGCCGATCTGCAGGATGCGCATGTCCGGATGGTAGGACACCGGTCCGACCGGCAACCGATGTTCGCCGAGCGCATGCGCGGCCTGTTGACCGGTGGGACAATTCCGCCCATGTCGGAGGACACCGTCGTCGACCCGCCGATGCACGACCTGAAGTCCAAGGGACTCAGGAAGGGTTCGGTGTCGCTGATCGGCGCGGTGGCCATCGGCCTGGCCGCCACCGCCCCCGCCTACTCATTGACCGGTGCTCTCGGGCACGGCGCCAACGAGGCGGGCTACCAGTTGCCCATCGTGTTCATCCTGGCGGTGGTCCCGATGTACTTCGTCGGGCTGGCCTACAAGCACCTCACCGACGCCGCGCCGGACTCGGGCACCGTGTTCACCTGGGGCTCCAAGGCGATCCTGCCGCACATCGGCTGGATCGGCGGGTACGCGCTGATGCTGTCGAGCATCCTGGCCGGGGTCGGCGCGGCGGGCATCATGGTCAACGCCGTGACGGTGGCACTGGGCGTTCGCGACCCGTCTCTGTGGCTGTCGTTCCTCATCGCCGCGGCGTTCATCCTGACCACCACCTGGCTGGTGGCCCGGGGGGCGGAGGAGTCCTCGCGCACCACGCTGATCCTCACCGTCATCCAGTACGGCGGACTGGCCCTGTTCGCGGCGATCCTGCTGATCAACGTCCTGCAGCGGGACCGCAACCCGACCGCCGAGCCGATCTCCTGGGACTGGTTCAACCCGTTCGCCATCGACGGGTTGACCGCGCTGCTCGGCGGGTTCCTGGTGGCGGTGTTCATCTTCTGGGGCTTCGACGCCTCGCTGGCGATGTCGGAGGAGACCACCGGCTCCTCGGCACAGTCGGGCCGCAGCGGCGTCACCGCGATCATCATCACCGTCATCACCTACGTCGTGCTCGGCGTGGCCGCCCTGGCGTTCGCCGGGATCGACGAGACCAGCGAACGCAGCCTGACCCACGCCGGCAACATCGACGACGTCTTCGCCTCCCTGGCACGCGACGCGGTGGGGCCGACCGGCGCGGTGGCGGCCGCGCTGATCATCGGGCTGTCGGCGTTCTCCGCGACGCTGTCGACGGTGATGGCCACCGTGCGCGGCCTGCTCGCGATGGCCACCTACAAGGCGCTGCCGGACCGGTTCGCCTCGGTCGACCAGGTGGCACAGACCCCGAAGTTCGCCACCTGGTTCATCGGTCTGACCACCCTGGCCATCTACGGGGGGCTGAGCCTGGTCAGCGAGAGCATCGTGGAGGACTGCGTGTACAGCGTCGGCATCGCGATCATCACCTACTACAGCGTGGTCGCGGTGTCCTCGGTGGTCTACTTCTGGGACACGGCGTTCCGGTCCTGGCGGACCGCGTTCGGGCAGGTGATCCTGCCGGGTATCGCGGCGCTGATCCTCATCCCGGTGGGCATCCTGGAGGCCTACAACATGGCCAACCCGCAGTACGGGTCGGGCGGGTCGCTGGCCGGGATCGGCACCGTGTTCATCATCGGGGTGCTCAGCATGGTCGCCGGGGTGCTGCTGATGATCCTGTGGAACCTGAAAGCGCCCGACTTTTTCCGGGGCGAGACGCTGCGCCGGGAGCGGACCTCGCGCCGGGCACTGGGCGAACCGTCGGCCCGGAGGTCCGGTTCCGGTCAGTGAACACCCGATGTATCAGGGATGAACATCAGTTTGCCCGCGGTACTTCGGCGCGCGCTACCGCTGCGCGATGGTGACACTCAGGGCATGCTCCGGACATCCCGATCGGCCCTCTGCGCCGCCGTCGTCGCTTCCGTGACCCTGGCATCCTGTTCGAACCCGGCGCAGACCGCCCCGGCGAGTCCCGACGGGACCGGTGCGCCCGCCGCCGCGACCGCGAACCTGCCCGCGCTGGACCGCGCGGGCTGGACCGAATCGGTCTACTCCCAACTGACCGGGCTGATCGACGGCTCGGCCGGCCAGGGCAAGGTGGTGGTATTCGACTTCGACAACACCACCCAGGCCCGCGACATCGGCGAGGCGGTGCTGGCCCGGGTGCAGCAGACCGGCGCGATCGACCCGGCGTCGCTGTCGCCGGCGATGTTCCCGCCGTTCACCTCCTCCGACGGCACGCCGATGACGATCGACGCGGGAGTGTCCGACTACTACGAGGCGGTGCTCGCCTCGGGCGGGGACGCCGATCCGTTCCGGGAGTACTCGTCGCTGCCGATGCCGGCCACCGCCTTCACCGGCAGAACGCTGGCCGACTTCGTCGCCCAGACCTCGGCGGTCTACGACGACGGCGCGGGGCTCGCCGACCTCGACGCCACCACCGAGTCGACCATCCTCGGTGCCGGCCGGCCGTTCATCTACCCGCAGATGGCCGACCTCTACGGCAACCTGCGCAGCCGGGGCTACGACGTGTGGGTGGTCTCCGCCGGGGTGGCCTGGGCGGTGCGCTGGATGGTGCGCAACGC
>CAYXOM010000120.1:0-1613 GCA_964466565.1 uncultured Mycobacterium sp. | reverse complement strand
GTGGGATCGTGCATGAAGTGGCGCCAGAATGGCCCCATGAACCCTATGTCGGCGATGGTGGGACGTGCGCCAAGCAGAAAGGGCCGCGTGGAGAGGATCCGTTCGAGATTGGTGAACGCGGTGGCGACGGTGCGTTCGGCGTGGGCGCGTGTGCGTGAGTCGATGCCGTCGCCGGCCACAAACAGCCGTGTTTGACGACGCGCCAACCACGCCCGGCGAAGCGCAAGCGGTAGCGGGAAGTTCAACACTTCTGCTGCTAGCTCGGTACTGACAAGACGGCGGTCGGCGGGATAACTCCAGCGGTAGTGCATCGCAGGACGCCAGAACCACTCGTCTGCGTAATCCTCAAGCAGCAGTGAGATGTACTGCTGGACAGGCTCGCGCGGTATGACCCAGGGCTCGGGGTACTCGCCTTCCAGCCACCCGATCATGGGTGTGCTGTCACTGATCCATCGGCCGTCATCGAGGTGCACCGTTGGCATCTGCGATGCGCCAAGCTTACGGGGAATGATCCAGTAGTAATGGATTAAATCGACAGGCCGGAACTCATACGGTATCTCCTTGTAGCGCAAATATGTTTCGAACTTGCCGGTGAAGTAGGAAACCTCAGACCCGTAGACCTTCATCATCGCTATTGGCTCCTAGTCCTGGCATTGGCCGACGGCCCGCCCATTCGGAATTATGCGACACGCTCAGTGGGTCAGGTAAGCAGCCGGTTCAGCCGGGCATTCGGATCTCGCCGTCGGAGATCAACGACGTGGTGGTCGAACCCTGCCGAATCGGGGCGCTGTGCAGAGTTGCTCCAAGCCGGCTCGCGGGCCCGCTGCCGCTAGGTGCTCGGCGGTTTCCTGGCCTGGGCTGCGCCCAGAGTTGACCAGCGCCGCCAGGTCGGCCACGGTTGCGCGCAATTCGTCCGGCGCGCGATCGGCGGCGACGTCGAGACAGCGACGCGCCGACTCTGCCAGTGCGGGGTGGGTCAGCCCGACGCGCGCTGCTGTTTCCCACATTCCGCTTGTCGATTCGGTCGCCTCGGCGGCAGCCGCGGCGGCGACCGGGTCGTCCATCAGAGTGGCCACCAGCGCGGCAACCGCCGGCCACCACCGTCCATCCGTTGCGTCCAAATAGCGCAGCTCCACATAGCCGCGCAGACGCACCGGTGGAAACAGCGTCGTCAGGTGTACGACGAGGTCATTGGCATTGGGAAACCGGCCGCCCAGGCGCTGCTCCCCGGAAACCCACGACGAGAACGGCACGGCCTGATGGACGGACACGGTGGCGCCGCGGTCGGTCTGGATGAACAACACGGGCGCATCCAACGCGTACCGAGCCCAACTTTCGCTCGGGTCCGGGCCGAGGGCGATCGGCCCGCTCGTCCGCCGATCCAGCTGCCACCAGGCACGCTGCCGCGCGCTCGCCCACCCACTGTCACGCCCGGCGGTCCAGCGCGAGTTGGCGCTGATCGCGATGAGGGTCGGGCCTATCTGGTGGGCAAGCGCGAGGCGTGCGGGCCACCCTGCGCGTGGGCCGGCCTGCAGATTGATCTGTAGCGCGGCGGTGGAGCACATCATGGTCTTGCCCGCTGACGAGTGTCCGGTGGCAGCGAAGTGTCGCTC
>CAYXOM010000119.1:0-5256 GCA_964466565.1 uncultured Mycobacterium sp. | reverse complement strand
CTCCCGCCGCCCCGGCTGGCGCGCCATCGCTGTCGTGGCAGCCTCGGCCGGCGCGGACGCCGGCTCCCTGTCGACCGGGGAACTGCTGGACGCTCCGCTGCTGGGGGTCGCCTACGGCTACTGCGGTTCGGCCGACCAGTGGTGGCAGCAGCAGGTGGTCCGGGGTCTGCACCGGGTGGGCCGGCGGCCCGAGGAGATCTCCCGGCTCATGAGCGACTATTTCGAGCTGACCGAACTCCACGTCCGCCCGTGCGCCCAGGGCCGCGGACTCGGCGAGGCGCTGGCCCGGCGGCTGCTGGCCGGCCGGGCCGAGGCCAGCGTGCTGCTGTCAACACCAGAGGCGGTCAGCGAGGACAACCGGGCCTGGCGGCTCTACCGGCGGCTGGGATTCACCGATGTCATCCGGGGATACCATTTCGCCGGCGACGCCCGGGCCTTCGCGATCCTGGGCCGGCCGCTGCCCCTCTGACGCGGCGCGGCGGGTCTGGCACGATACATCCCGTGCGCAGCCCCGGGACCCACCCCCGCCGCCGTCTCGCGCAGTCGGCGCTGGCCCTGCTGCTGCTGATCACGGCGCCGCTGGCGGTCGGGTGCCTGCGGCTGCAGGCCTCGATCACAGTCTCTCCCGACGACCTGGTGTCCGGGGAGATCATCGCGGCCGCCAAACCCCGCGACGAGGCCGACCGGGGACCGCAGTTCGAGCGGAATTTCTCTTTCAGCAGCAAGGTCGACGCCACCGGCTACGAGGCGGACGGTTTCGTCGGCTCGCAGGCCCGGTTCTCCGGCGTCAGCTTCGCCGAACTGCCGCAGCTCGCCGACCTCAGCCCCGACGCCACCGGGGTGGACATCACGCTTCGCCGGGCGGGAGACCTGGTCATCCTCGAGGGGCGGGTCGATCTGACGACGCTCACCGACCCGGCCGCCGACGTTCGGTTCAGCGCGGCGTTCCCCGGCGAGGTCACCTCGACCAACGGCGAACGGGCCGGCGGCGGCGTGGTCGAGTGGAAACTCGAGCCGGGCGTCGTCAACACCATGAGCGCGCAGGCCCGCTACACCGACCCCAGCACCCGGTCGTTCGCCGCCGCGACCATCTGGCTGGTGGCGGCATCGTTTCTGGTCGCCGGCCTGATCGGCTTCCTCGCCTGGCGGGACCGCGACCGCACCTCCCCCCGGTTCGCGGCATCAGACGGCGACGGCGACCTCTAGTCTGATGCGCAGCAACAGATCGCGACCGAGGGGGTTCTGCTGAGCGTCCACGCCGCCGCTCCCACCGCCGCCGAGCTGGCCGGCGCGGTGACCGAGGAACTGCGGCGCTACCTGGCCGGCCGCCGGACGGCGGCCGCCTACATCGGTGGCGACTACGACGGGCTGATCGCGACCCTGGAGGACTTCGTGCTGCGCGGCGGGAAGCGGCTTCGGCCCGCGTTCGCCTACTGGGGATACCGCGCGGTGACGCCGGGTCCCGCTGACCCCGTCCCCGACGGCGCCCTGCGGCTGTTCTCGGCACTGGAACTGCTGCACGCGTGCGCGTTGGTGCACGACGACGTGATCGACGACTCGGGCACCCGGCGCGGGATGCCCACCGCCCACGTCCAATTCGCCGAACTGCATCGCGACCGGGGCTGGCGCGGATCCGCCGGCCATTTCGGCCGGTCGGCGGCGATCCTGCTGGGCGATCTGTCGCTGGTGTGGGCCGACGACATAGTCGCCGCCGCCGACCTGCCCGGCGGCGGGGACGGCCGGGTCCGGCGGGTGTGGTCGGACATCCGCACCGAGGTCCTCGGCGGGCAGTACCTGGACATCGTGGCCGAGTCCAGTGCCGCGGAGTCGATCGAGTCGGCGATGAACGTCAACACCTACAAGACCGCCTCCTACACGGTGTCGCGGCCCCTGCAGCTCGGCGCCGCCGCGGCGGCGGACCGCCCCGAGGTCCAGCGCATCTTCCACGCCGTGGGCACTGACCTCGGTATCGCCTTCCAATTACGCGACGACGTTCTCGGGGTCTTCGGCGACCCGGCGGTGACCGGCAAGCCCTCCGGCGACGACCTGCGCTCCGGCAAACGCACCGTGCTGCTGGCCGAGGCCGTTGAGCGCGCCGAGCGCGCCGACCCCTCCGCCGCGGCGCTGCTGCGCTCCTCGATCGGCACCGACCTCGACCAGTCCGGGGTGGCGCGGATCTGCTCGGTGATCGAGTCGGTCGGCGCGCTCGCCTCGGTCGAGGAGCGCATCGACCTACTCGGCAGGCGCGCCTTGGCGGTCCTCGCCGACGCCCCGATCAACGCCCCGGCGAAAGCGGGTCTGACCGAACTCGCCGGATTGGCCGCAAACCGGTCGGCCTGACCCGTGGCCGGCGCGAGACCGACGACGACCGGGCCGGGCGCATTGGCCCGCCTGGTGGCGTTCGCCCGGGCACCGCGGTCGCGGCCGGCCTGGCTCGGTCTGACCGGCACCAGCCTTGCCACCCTCGGCGGCCTGGGCGCCGGCAGCACCCGGCTGCGGGACCCGCTGCTGGAGTCGGCGCACCTGTCGTGGCTGAGGTTCGGTCACGGGCTGGTGGTGTCCTCGCTGATGCTGTGGTGCGGCGTGGCCCTGGTGCTGGCGGCGTGGCTCTGGCTGGGACGTCTGGTGATCGAAGGCCGGGCGCCGAGTGTTCCCACGATGGTCGCCACCTGCGGCTGCTGGCTGACTCCGCTGCTGGTGAGCGTTCCGCTGTTCAGCCGCGACGCCTATTCCTACCTCGCCCAGGGCGCCCTGCTGCGCGACGGCTTCGACCCTTACGCGGTCGGACCGATCGAGAACCCGAACACCATGCTCGATGACGTCAGCCCGGTCTGGCTCACCACCACCGCACCCTACGGCCCCGCCTTCATGCTGCTCGCCAGGTTCGCCTCGCAGCTCGCCGGCGACAACGTGGTGGCCGGAACCATTGCGCTGCGGCTGTTCATGCTTCCGGGCCTGGCACTGTTGATCTGGGCGGCACTGCGGGTTGCCGGGAGCCTCGGCGCCGACGGAGCGACCGCGCTGTGGATCTGCGCGCTCAACCCCCTGGTGATCCTGCACCTGGTGGGCGGAGTGCACAACGAGATGATGATGGTCGGACTCATGATGGCCGGCATCGCGCTCGTGCTCACGGGCCGCCACCTGGCCGGGGTGGCTCTGATCGCCGCGGCGGTGGCGGTGAAGGCGACCGCCGTGCTGGCGCTGCCCTTCATGGTCTGGGTCTGGATGCGACATGCCGGTGGAAACAGGCTGCGCGCCTTCATGATCGCTTCGGTCGCATCCGCCGCGGTGTTCACCGCGGTGTTCGCGATTCTCTCCGCGCTGGCCGGGGTCGGCCTGGGTTGGCTGACCGCCCTGTCCGGTTCGTCCCGCGTCGTCAACTGGCTGACCGTCCCGACCGCCGTCGCCAACCTGACCAGTACGGTCGCCAACATCGTCGCCGCCCTGGGAGCAGGCGGCGTCGCGGTGAACTTCTACGGCGTCCTCGAGGTGGCCCGCATGGTCGGGATGGTCGTCATCGGGGTCACGCTTCCACTGCTGTGGTGGCGCTTTCGGCACGACGACCGCGAGGCGCTCGGCGGGACCGCCCTGGCGATGATCGTGGTCGCACTCTTCGGTCCCGCCGCCCTGCCCTGGTACTACACCTGGCCGCTCGCCGCGGCATCTCCCGTGGCCCAGTCACCGAGGGCGCTGGCGCTGATCGGGGGTCTGTCGACCTGGGTGATGCTGATCTTCAAACCCGATGGCGCACATGGAATGTACGCGCTGTTGCATGTCGCCGTGGCCACCGCCTGCGCGGTGGGTGCATGGTACTGGCTGCGGCGGGCGGCCCCGGTCCGGAACCAGGCCGCGGCTAGTACGCCATCGCCTGCGCCCGGCGGAGGATCTCGCGGGCCTGGTGGGCGTGCAGCGCGTCGATCGGACGGGCGTTGGGCAGCGCACCGCGCACCCCGTCGCGGGTGACGGTCAGCGAGGGGTCGGGGGTGAACAGCCAGCGCAGGATCTCGGTCTCGCCGTACCCCCCGTCGCGCAGGACGGCGAGCAGCCCGGGGAGCGGTTTGGCTACCTCGAAGCGGCTCCCGGACGGCGTGAGGAAGGCCCGGGGGATCACCGGAACACCGTCGCGTCGCACGGCGATGAGGTGACCGTCGCGCAGGTGCTGATGCACCCTGGTGACCGGAGTCCGCAGCAGTGCGGCGGCCTCGGGCAGGTCGTACATCGGTTCGTCGGGATCGAGAACGTCCGGCCCGGCCGGGATGCTGCTCACGCCCCCTAGTGTAGGACCACGTCTACCATGTGCCGGTGACGTCGGATCCGCTGGTGGGAGCCGTTCTCGACGGCCGCTACCGGGTCGAGGCACGGATCGCCAGCGGCGGCATGTCGACGGTCTACCGCGGCACCGACCTCCGTCTCGACCGCCCCGTGGCGCTGAAGGTGATGGACTCCCGCTACGCCGACGACCCGCAGTTCCTGGCCCGCTTCGCGCGGGAGGCACGCGCGGTCGCGCGACTGAAGGACCCCGGGCTGGTGGCCATCTACGACCAGGGCGACGACCCCGCGCAGCCGTATCTGGTAATGGAACTCGTCGAGGGCGGCACCTTGCGCGAATTGCTCGCCGAACGGGGGCCGATGCCGCCGCACGCAATGGCGGCCGTGCTGCGCCCGGTTCTCAGCGGGCTGGGTGCCGCCCACCGGGCCGGCCTGGTGCACCGCGACATCAAGCCGGAGAACGTGCTGATCTCCGATGACGGTGAGGTCAAGCTGGTCGACTTCGGACTTGTCCGGGCAGTCGCGGAAGCCGGAATCACCTCGGCCAGCATGATTCTCGGGACTGCTGCCTACCTCTCCCCCGAACAGGTGACGGGCGTCGAGACCGGGCCGCGCAGCGACGTCTACTCCGCGGGCATCATGGCGTTCGAACTGCTCACCGGATCGACGCCGTTCAGTGGCGACAATCCGATGGCAGTCGCCCAGCGGCGACTCGACCGGGACGTGCCACCGCCGAGTTCGATGATCGCCGGGATAGACCGGCGCCTCGACGAGTGCGTGCCCCGGCCCACCGCCCGCGACCCCGCCCGCCGCTTCCCCGACGCCGCCCGGATGGGAACCGAACTCGACGCGATGGCCGAGGAACTCGCCCTGCCGCACTTCCGGGTGCCCGCACCCCGGAGAACGGCCGCACGGGCGGCGTCGACCGTCGTCACCCGCCGCCCGGCGCCGCCGGGACCGCCCCGCCCCACCCGCCGGCTCACCCCC
>CAYXOM010000118.1:0-6028 GCA_964466565.1 uncultured Mycobacterium sp. | reverse complement strand
GTCACCAGGATCTCCGGCCAGCCGGCGGACGTGTGGTTGCCGACGAGCAGGAATCGCCCGTCGCCGGGCAGGTTCTCCACGCCGTCGACGTAGATGCGGGACAGATCGACCGCGGGGCTCAGACCGCTGGCGGCGGCGAAGATCGCATTCCGCAGCTTCGCCACCCGAGGGGGCTGGTTGATCAGCCGGTCGAGGTCCTCGGCGGGCAGGGGAGTGTGGGGCATGAGACCACGGTAGGTGAAACACGCCCACCCGCCCACGTGCGGCACCATTGACCCGATGAGCGAGATGGACGAACCGGAGATTGTCGGCGCTGGGGAGGTGCCCGCGCTGGCGGGGTATCCGGTATGTCCGCCGCCGTTGCGCCGTCCGATCCTGTTCGACCAGCGGTGGAGTGAGTTGACCTTCGTGCACTGGCCGGTCGTTCCGCAGAGCGTCGCCCACCTCTACCCGCCCGGGACCCGCCCGGACGTCTTCGCCGACGGGATGACCTACGTCGGGCTGGTGCCGTTTGCGATGAGCGGGATCGGGTTGGGAAGTTCACGCCCCGTCCCCTACTTCGGGGCGTTCCTCGAGACGAACATCCGGTTGTACTCGGTCGATGACGCGGGACGTCACGGAGTGCTCTTCAGGTCGCTGGAAACCGCGCGCCTGGCGGTGGTTCCGCTGACCCGCATCTGTCTGGGTATCCCGTACACCTGGGCGAAGATGCGGATCGCCCGCAGCGGCGAGAACCTCACTTACGAGAGTGTGCGCCGTTGGCCCCGGCGCGGGCTGCGCAGCCGGCTGGCGGTGGCCGTCGGGGAGGTCATCGAGCCGACGCCGTTGGAGGTGTGGTTGACCGCCCGATGGGGGGCGCACACCCGCAAGGGGGGCCGGACCTGGTGGGTGCCCAACGAACATGAGCCCTGGCCCCTGCACGCGGCCCGCATCCTTGACCTCGACGACGAACTGCTGCCCGCCAGCGGGGTCCAGGCCGCCGGTGAGCCGCTGCGCGCTTTGTTCTCACCCGGCGTGCGGACCCGCTTTGGTCGACCGGCATTGGTCCGGTAGCCGCCGGAATGAGGTTTGCGTTGTGAACCCTCCGACGGCAGTCGCCGACGATTGTGCGATGTGCCCCTGTAGGGCCGAGTGAAGTTGATCCGGATCTTGATGATCGGCACGCCCGCCACAGAGGTTGTCGGCGGCCTGCCGATCAACCGCCGCTGCCCAGCTCCGGTGACTCGTTGTCGCGGAGCGTGTCCCGGCCCGATCGGGGAGCGGAATCATCGGCGACCTGATCCGCCAACTCCAGACCCGCGCCGGCGTAGACGTTGAAGGCGATGCCGACGCCGTGTTCCCTGGCCCACTGCACCTCGTCGTCGTATCGGGCGACCGCGGCGACCTTGCCGTTGAACCCCGATTCGCGCAGACATTCCAGCGCGGTGACGTTGGCGCCGTGACGCGGCATGGCCAGCACGGCGATGCGCACCGAGTCCGAACGCCGGAGCTGGTTCCAGAAGTACAGGTCGGTGGCATCGGCTTCGATGACCCGCAGGCCTTCGGCCGCGAGCCGCTGGATTCGGGGTCCGTCGTAGTCGACACCGACGACCCGCAGCCCGTAGTGATCGGTCAAGCGCTGATAGGCGGCGAACCCGACCCGGCCCATCCCGATCACCACGGCCTCGGCGTCGCCGGCGTCGCCATGGCGTTCCTCCGGGTTCAGGTCGAGTTCGTCCTGGGCCGGTAGCCGCGCCGCGATCTTCTCCACCATCAGGTGGCCGCGCCTGTTGAACAGAGCCGACACCACGAAGCTCAGCGCCACGGCGATCGAGATCTCCACCAACCAGACCGGTGCCAGCAACCCGGCCGAGACCCCGACCGACACGACGATCAAGCCGAACTCGGAGTAGTTCATCAGGCTCAGCCCGGCGAGCAACGCGGTGCGATACCGCAGCCTCAGGCGTGAGAGCAGCAGGACGTACCAGGCCGCCTTGAACGGCAGCAGCAGCACCATCAGCAGCGCGACGCCGATGGAGGGGAGATCGGGCAGTCCGGTCAGGCCGATCGACACGAAGAATCCCACCAGCAGCAGTTCCTTGATGTGGAACAGCGAACGTGCGAGTTCGGAGGATGCCGGGTGGGACGCCAGCAGCACTCCCATGATCAGGGCGCCCAGGTCACCCTTGAGACCGAGCGCGGTGAACAACGCGTACCCCGGCACCAGGGCCATCACGATCCCGAACAGGGACTGCATCTCGCCGTGGCCCAACCCGGTCCAGATCTTGCGCAGCACCCGGGAGAGCGGCCATAGCCCCACCAGTGTCAACGCCCACGGGCTGGGCAGGTGACCGCTGGTGGCGGTGAGGAATACCACCGCGATGATGTCCTGCATCACCAGGATTCCGATAGCGACGCGGCCGTAGAGCGCGTGCGACTCGCCCCGCTCCTCGAGGACCTTGACCACGAAGACCGTGCTCGAGAACGACAGCGCGAAGGCGAGTAGGGCGATCGTCTGCATGCTCTGCCCGGCCAGCATCGCCGCTCCGGCCACGGCGGCCAGCCACAGCGCGATACTGCCGAGGACGACGCTGATCACCATGTGCGCCGATGTGGTCAACCACACCTCCCGGCGCAGCAGGATCCGGACGTCGAGTTTCAGGCCGATCGCGAAGAGCAACAGCGTGACGCCCAGATCCGCCGCCACGTCCAGTTCCGGCAACTCTCCGACGTCGAGAGCGTTGATGACGAAACCCGCCGCCAGGAACCCGACCAACGGGGGCAGGCGCATTGCCATGGCGAGACCACCGAGACCGAACGTGATGACGAGATAGATGGCGACAACTGTCATACGCGGTTCCCCTACCCGAAGTGTTCTCCGAGTATCCCGTCCATCGGGGGATTCTTCCGGGTGGGGAATCGGCCAGGAGGACCTGCGTGGCGGGGAGCGTCCGTCTTCTCTCTCGAGGTCTGCGGTCAGCCCCAGAGATTCAGATGACCGTGAGATTCCGCTCGTCGGCGTTCCGGACGACGTCGACGGAAATGGACTGATCCAGGGTCACGAATCGGCCGTCCCGGGCGGTCGCGAGCGCCAACAGGTACGCATCAGTCACCTGGCGATGCCCGAGCAGCCGGGAATGATCGATCAAGTCCTCATCGAGCAGGGACACCGAACACGGCCAATACGCATGGTGTTTCGTGGCAGTGGCGCGAGCCAGTCGGGCGATCGCCTGCGCCGGCCGGACGGGGCTGGGGTACCGGGGCTGGCTGATGACCCGCACGAAGCCGTTCTGAGTGATCGCACATGATGCCCAACCATGGGTGATCTCGGCGCTGAGCCAGCTGCGGGCCCGCTCATGGTCGACGTGGTCGCTGTCGAGGAGAGCAATGAGCGCGTTCACATCCAGCAGGGCACGAGTCACACGGCTTCCTCATCACGGAGTCTGTCAACCAATGCGTTGGACACCGCCGGCCCCCGGTGCTCGAAGGGCTCGAAGCCGTAGAAATCCGCACCCCGCCCGGACCCCGCGGAACTCCGCTGTTGCGTCAGCGCCTGGCGGGCAAGCTCGGAGAGGACTTCGCCGGCGGTGCGGTTCTCCCGCCGGGCGCGTTCCTTGACCGCGAGCAGCACGTCATCGTCGATCGACAGAGTGGTGCGCATGCATCTGATGCTACTGCATCAATCACCTGATTGCCACCCGACAGGTCCTGCATTACCGATCGCCGAGGGAGATGCCGCCAGCAGCAGGAAGATCCCGGCTGCCAGCGCCCGTTTCTTGCCGCGGGGCACTGCCCGGTCTGATCATCTCGTCCCTTCCAGGCCTCGGGACCCCGGGACGCCCCGCCGAAGCGCCGCCCGCGCCAGCGCCGCCGCACCCGCGCTGATGTGATGCCGCGTCGACCGAGAGAGCGGCCGGTCGGACACATTGGCCAGGTCGTACCTGACGGGCAGGTGGTACACCGCAGCCGCAGCCAGCGGCCGACCGCTGGGGTGACGCCAGCCGAGTTCGGAAAGCGCGGCCGCCACCTCGTCGTAGGGCAGATCGGAATCGGGGGACGTCGCAGCGTAGGCGAGCAGCAGGACGCTCGCCGGAGCATCGAAACCCCCGGTGGTGGCCGGCGCGAGGCGGGCGGACAAATGATCCCAGAGCGCCCGCGGATCGCGTTGCGCGGCGGCCCCCGCACGGGTCAGCACCAGCACGCCCTTGCGCTTGCGCAGCAGCCCTATCCTCTGCAGCCTCTCGCGGAAGTCGAGAAGCGGCGCGCAGTGCACCTCCCGGTTGTGGGCTCCGATCCAATCACCCATCGCGGGAACGACGTTCGCAGCTGCCTCGACGTCAGCTGGCTTGAGATAGCCGGCCGCGGTCAAGGGGATGCCGCCGTCGAAGGCTCGGTCCAGGAACCATTGGTGGGCGCCCAGGTACCGGGATCGGTCGATTTCGTCGGATGTCTCGACGGCCACCAGTTGCTGCATCCGCTGCTCGAGGTCAGCGCCGAACCGGGTGTGTTCCAGGCGGAGGACGATGTCGAGTAGGCGCCGGTCGAACCCGGCTTCGTACAACGTGAAGAACGGCCGGCGTAGGGCTGAGTTGAGTGCTGCGGGCTCGAATCGCGCCGGTTCGTCGAGCACCTCGGCGAGTTCGGCGGCGTCGGTCAGTCCCCCGCAGTCCTCCGGGGGTGCGGCCCGGCCACCGTCGACGACGGTCGCTGTCGCCACGTCGTCGAGGGCTGTCGCCACCTCATCAAGACGCAGGGTCAGCTCCCAGTTGTCCCCGTAGTCATAGACGTAGTGCAGCGTGTCACCGGGCTCGGCGAGGGTCTCGTCGAGGCGGACGTCAGCTGCCGGCAGTCCGTCGTCGGGTTCGCCCCACGCGTCGTCGTCGACGTCCTGACAGCACAGAAAATTCTGGCTGCCGCGGTCGAAGGCGCGCCCGCCGAGTGCGAAGCGATACAGGTGGCGGTCGTCCCAACTGAACGCGGCCTGCAACACCTGGTGCACGATGTCGAGTGGCAGATCCGAGCGCAGCTCGATCCGGCGCCAGATGGGCGGGTTCGCACGGTCGAGATCGACGCGCACGCGGAAAATGGCGACGTCTCGGCGCCTGGGAAGACGCAGATCCGGGCGTTCGGGTCGCAACGGGACAGCGGTAACGCGATCACCTGGCGCACCCGTCGCCCGAACCGCCTCCTGCAGAGACGCCGCGATCTCATCACCGACGACCACCTCGTGGATCTCATCGACGGCGCTCAACCCGCGGCGGCGCAGATCATACGGTGATTCCTCCCAGTTGCTGATGGTTCCCTCGTCGGTGCAGTTCGAACATCGCCAGTGGATCGGCACCGGCGGTTGGTCCCGCAGGATCGCGATCCGTCCGAGACAGGCCCTCCTGCCAGGGCGCCGGCGGCACGGGATGGCACTGGTCCACCACTCACCGGCACGCTCGGCGGCGGTGGCCGCACGGACGATGGCGGTGAGGTGCTCGGTGAGACGACGGGCCGGCCGGGGCGCGTCGTCGCCCATGCCAGGTACGTGGTTCAGGTCGGTGACCATCATTTGGGCCGGACTGTACCGGCCGTCCGCTGCCCGCCGCCCCGGTCAACCTCGCAGATAGCCCGCGCATGACGTGCAGGCCGGCGCCAGTGGCTCCGGACTGGCGCCATGACGAGCGTGCAGATCAAGGATGTCCCAGCGGAGACTCACGCGGTGCTTGAACGGGCGGCGGGTCGCACTGGGGGGTCGGTGTCGTTCTCGGCCGCTGTGAAAGCCGGCGGCGGCGGATCTAGAGCGCGGCGATGATGCCCTCGAAGAACAGTTCCTGGGCGCCCGGTCGGGGAGATGATCGCGGCCAGGCCCGCCACCGCGCCGATGTTGAAGATGTTGCTGCCCACCACGTTGCCGACGGCCAGGTCGCGCTGCCCGCGGCGCACCGCCACGATCGAGGTGGCCAGCTCCGGCAGCGAGGTTCCGACCGCCACCACCGTCAGGCCGATGACCAGCTCGCTGACCCCGAAGGCCGTCGCGATGCCGGTGGCGCCGCGCACCAGGATG
>CAYXOM010000117.1:0-6826 GCA_964466565.1 uncultured Mycobacterium sp. | reverse complement strand
ACTTCTGGATGGACTACGTCGCCGAGCACACGCCGTGGTGGTGTGAGGTGCCGTGGATCTGGCAGATCGACGCCGAACAGCAGGGCCTGCCCCGCCCGCCCAGTCCCGGGGAGATCCGCCGGGCCGTCGACGCCGTCCATGCCCGCATGGCGCGCGAACGCACGACCGGCTACGTCATCGTCTATGCGCCCCGGTGGCTGTACGGGGACTCCCTGGGCGCCGGGTATGACCTGTGGAACAGCGACTACACCGGCTCCGGCGCGCCCCGGGCGTTCACCGAGCAGTACCGCGGCGTGACGGACCGCGCCGAGGGCTGGGCGGTGATGTCCGGACGGACGCCGCGCATCCTGCAGTTCGCCTCCGACGCGGTGGTCGGCCGGCAACACACCTGCGACGTCAACAAGTTCGACGGGGATCTGTACGAGTTGATCAGGCTGTGCGGGAGGGATCCGGAGCCCGCGCGGCGATAGTTGAGGTAGCACCGGACGGTCACCCCGGAGTCATCGCCCGGATTCCGTCGCGGATCACCGCCTGGGCGGCGACGTCGGACCGGTTGTAGTCCAGACACCACTGCCGAGCCTGAAGAGCCTCCGGGCCGGCGCCGCGGGCGAGGTCGATCTTGGCCATCGACAGCAGGCCGCCGGGATCGTCGACCTCCCAGATGAAGCCGAAGAACTGCGCGACGGCTTTGATGGAGGCTTCACCGCGGACGTGGAAGGTCCCGGTGAACCATGCGAGCAGATCGACGGTGATGCCGTCCAAGGCTTCTGCGACGCGGTCGAACTTGCGGGTCATACTCACTTCCGGGTAGGACCAGTGATATACCGCGACGGTGCGGCCCGAACCCTGGGCCTCAGCGCGCAGGTCGGCGATGACGGTGGCGGCGCGCTCGGCGAGGGCGCGTTCCCCGGCGTCGTCGAGAGCCTCGAACGACACGACCGGCTCATAGCGGGCGGTGGTGTCGTCCTGGCCGTCGCGGACCCGCAGGCCCCACTGGTAGATCCGGCCGGCGGTGTCCCACTCGATGTCGAAGTCGATCTCGACGTCCGCCGTGGGCACGTCGACGACCACGCCGGGGATGGGCTGGAAGTCGACGCCGTCGCGGATCATCTGGGCCTGGCGCACGGCGGCCTGCAACCGGTTGAGGGCTTGCGCCCGGCTGTAATGGGTGACCTCGGGGTGGTATTCGTCGAGGAACGACGGGTCTTCGGGTTCCAGGTCGGCCAGCGCGCCGGTGGTTTCGATGCCCATCCGCCGCAGCGTCTGCCACTCACGGGGATCGAGCCGGCCGCGGGTGATCGCCGCCGAGGCGTCCTCGGGGCCCATCTGCTCGGCGCACCACAGCTCGTACGGGCACTCCCCGCACTCCTTCTGACCGATCGGGACCACCAGCGGCGCAGGGTCGTCGGCGGCTCCGGTGATCCGGGACGCGGTGGCGGCGACCTTCACCCGGAAGTCGTGCTCGTGGTCGTAGCGCTCCAGCACCGACCGCAGGACCCTGCCCCGGCTGCGGGAGAAGGTGGGCCGGGTCGGTTTGGACAGGTCGTGCCAGACGAAGACCAGTTCGTGGTCGGGCCCGGACACCGCCAGGGTGCTGGTGCCGATGATCGCCCCGAACAGCCGGTCGGGGCCCGGGTGGAAGCCGCAGGCCTGCAGCATCCGGGTGTAGTGCGCCAACTGCAGGCCGTCCTCGTAGTGGTGCGTGGTCGCGGTGCATCCCGGGGCCTCCCACCAGATGTCGGGCCGCACCAGGGACGACACCGGCTTGGACGCCTTCTTGGCGGCGGCGAGGGTTTTGTGGTTCTTGACGTCGGCAGGCAGGTAGCCGCCGCCGACCCGGACGAGGACATCGGGCTTGCCGCTGCGCCCACCGGCGGTGTCATCCGGCAGCCTCCCGCCCAGGACGAGTGGCACCCCGGAGGCCATGGCCGCCAGCGTGCTCGAGACCGCCGCATCCTTGCGCAGGCCCGGATCAATCACTGTGGCGGTCTCGGCGTGGATCCTGACCAGTTCGGCGAACACCTCGGCTTCGAACTGCCGGCCGGCATCGAAGAGGGCCTGCAGTTCCGGCGGTGTTACCCACTCCGGCTCGGGAACCAAGGGCGCGAAGTGGTTGTGGGTGCGTACCGGACACTGCTTGGCGGCATAGCCGCCGAGCAGGACGGGTTCTCCCGGACCGGTCATGCTCCCCTCCCCCGGCTGCGCACCGGAACTACGCGACCGCCGCACGCGATGCCAGGAAGATCTCGGTCGGCATGCTCTGCCGCAGCCGCCAGGTGACGGCCATCGGCCGGTCGCCCTCGTGTCGCACGTAGTCGGCGGGACCGAGGAACACATATGGCGATGCGCCCAGCGCGTTGGTCTTGGTCTCACGCACGAAGAGCAGGACGTTGGTGCCATTTTTCCGGTGGTTGACGTAGCGCTGGCCCGTTGGTGAGGCCGCCGTTGTGGTGGATTGCGACTCCCAGTGGAACAGCTCCGGACTGATGGCGAAGTCGCGGTACATCGTCGTCGGCGAATAGTCGGTGTCGGTCTTCTTCAGCGTGATCAGAAGGACGTCGGAGTTGATGTCGGCGCACCAGGCCACACCTTCGCGCATCGTGCTCGGAGTCCGCCCCTGTGAAGTCCAGCCGACCCCGGCCAGGATCTCCTCGCGGGAGTAGCTGGCGTGCACAGCGAGAGGCACGTCGGCCAAGGCAGGCAGAAGGTCACCGAGTGGAGTCGTGGGCCGGTGCGCGGCACCGAAGCCGATGTCGATAACCTGCCGCAGCTCGTCGAAGACCGGCTGGTCCCGCAACTCCCACAGGGCATCAGCCGCGTTCTCGTAGCCTCCGCCGTTGGGGAACAGTGAGAAGAACAGCATCTCGGCCAGCCGCGACTCAACGGGGCCGGCGGACTCTTCGGCGGATCGCAGGATACTGACGTATTCGTCACGCCGGAGCCTGTCATCGACATGCGCCACCGCACGGACCCGCTTGACAAGGTCGTCCTCCCGGTGCCCGGGCGGACTCTTCAGCAGGCCCGCCTCACGGCGCAACTTCGTCCAGGATTTGTTGTTGCGGAGGACATCGGCCAGTTCTCGGCCTGACGCATCGAGGAACCCGGCCAAGTCGGAATCGGGCAGGCCGCGAACTTCGGAGACCAGTGCCGCCCAGCGGGGTGTGACCTGCTGGCGGATGTTCTCCAGCACCACGTCACGGGCGACCGGATCGAGGACAATCTGACTCCCCGACGGCAGGAACGGAAAGCCGTGTTCGACCTGCCGGGCGAGGTCTTTGCGACTCAGCCCGGTCATCGCCCGGAAACGCTGATCGAAGCGGAACTCTTTGCGCTGATGGCCGACGAAGTCCAGCGCAGTCAACACCGTCTTGCCCGGCGCGGAACGCAGGCCGCGGCCGAGCTGCTGAAGGAACACCGTCGCACTCTCCGTCGGGCGCAGAAACAGCACGGTGTCGATGTCGGGAATATCAAGGCCCTCGTTGAAAAGGTCGACGGCGAAGATCGCCTTGAGGTCTCCGGTGCGCAGGTCGGCCAGGGCGTCGCGACGGTCAACCGATGACGTCTCCGCAGACAGCGCACGCGAGGGAATGCCGGCGGCACTGAACCGCTCAGCCATGTAGCGAGCGTGCTCGACGCTGACGCAGAACCCCAGCGCCCGAATCCGGGAAACGTCGTCGACCTTGTCGCGGAGCTCCTTGAGGACGATGCGGGTGCGGGCGTCGTTTCCGGTGTAGACCGCGCTCAGTTCAATGGCGTCGTAGCCGCCGCGGCGCCAGGCGACCTTGTCGATTTCGGTTGGGTCGTAGATGCCGAAATAGTGGAATGGGCAGAGCAGTTGCTGGTCCAGGGCGTCCCACAGCCGTAGTTCAGCGGCGACCCGGCCGCCAAAGAAGTCGCGGACATCGACTCCATCGGCACGTTCCGGGGTGGCGGTGAGCCCCAGCAGTTCGATGGGCGCGACGTGGTCGAGTAGCCGGCGGTAGGACTTCGCCTCAGCGTGGTGGAACTCGTCAACGATGACGACGTCGAAGTGATCAGGCTTGATGCGGTTCAGGCGGGCTTCGGATAGGGACTGGATGCTGGCGAAGACATGGCGCCACTTTGTCGGCTCGTCGCCGTCGACCAGCAGTTCGCCGAAGGTGGGCTCGGTGAGGACTTCCTGATACATCCGCCGAGACTGAAGCAGGATCTCTTTGCGGTGAGCGACGAAGAGCAGACTGAGGTCACGGCCGTGGGCCTTGCGCAGTCGCCGGTAGTCCAGGGCGGCAATCACCGTCTTGCCGGTTCCGGTGGCGGCAACGATGAGGTTGCGGTGCCGGTCATGCAACTGACGCTCGGCGTCGAGTTGCTCGAGCATCTCTGCCTGGAAAGGCTTGGGTTGCACCTCCAGGCCGGACAGGGTGACCACAAGTCGGTCACTCTGCTTCTTCCCGGAGGCGGCCTCCAGTGCCTGCCTGAGCTTCTCGGCATCTGTCGCGGGGCGATAAGGCTCAAAGTCGCGGGCTTCCCAATAGGATTCGAAGGTGGCGCGGAATTTGTCCAGCAGGTGCGGCGTCGATACCGCGGAGAGCCGGACGTTCCACTCCAAGCCGTCGACCAGAGCTGAGTGAGAGAGGTTGCTGGAGCCGACATAGGCGGTGTGGAAGCCAGTATCGCGATGCAGCATCCAGGCTTTCGCGTGCAGCCGGGTCTGGTTGATCTCGTAGTTGATGCGGACTTCGGCGCCGAACTCGTTCACCAGTGCATCTAGCGCTCGGGCGTCGGTGGCGCCAAGATAGGTGGTGGTGATGACCCGCAGCGGCACCCCACGCCGCCGCAGTTCGGCGAGCTCGTACTCCAGCAGCCGCACCCCCTGCCACTTGACGAAGGCCAGAAGCAGATCGACCTTGTCGGCGCTGGCCAATTCAGCCCGCAGTTCGGCGGCCAGGGTGGGTTCGTCACGGGCATTGGTCATTAGCGCGGTGTCGGACAACGGAGTGGCGGGCCGGGCGTAGCGGGAGACGTCGGTGATTCCGGCAGGCATGACGGCATCGAGCCGCTTGATACGGTCCGACTCGGCTTCGAAAGGCACCTCCTGGAGTGCGTCCCCTTCCGGCAGGACCGAGAGAATGTCGCGGACCAACGCGTTCCGGGCCTCGGTGGTGCGGGCGGTAGTGAGCACTCGTTGGATGAGGCCGGCGAGGTGGCGGGTGAGGATCTGGGGCTGCTCCGCCTCGTCAACGTCGGTGACGTCCGGGACTTGATCGACGCTGGCAGCCAGCATCTTGTGCAAGCGCTCGGTCAGCAGTGACTCGTAGACCCCCAGTTCCACGATGGGAGAGTAGCTGTTGGGGCGGACAACCGAGCGGGGATGCGGCTCAGGCCGAGCTCTTGAAGACTTGGCGAGAATGCCACTCAACGTGCCGAGCGCTCGGTGAGGGATGGCGCGGTGCCGGTTCCAGCAGCGGCTTCCCGTCCAGGCTGTATACAAGACGATCCCCTTGCTCACTGCGCGATACATAGTGCGGGGACACACGCACCGCCAGATCACCGGTCAGACCCAGAGCACCCAGGTCGAAGAGCACATGGTGCAGTGCGCAGAGAGCCATTCCGTTGTCCGGCTCGTCCGGGCCGCCCTGGGAGTGCCAGAACACATGCGCAGCGTCCAGGCCGGCGGGGTCGCGTCCCATGGCTCCGTCGTAGCCGCACATGGCGCACCGGTTTCGCCAACCGTGCAGTACCTCGCTGCGGAATCCGGGACGTCGGCGGGCACGGGCAGGCTTTCGGGGCTGCCAGTTCGCCTCCTCGGCAGCACTCAGGTCAAGGCCGACCTCTGCGCAAATTGGGTCCAGGTAGGTAGCGGTGAAGTTCAAGTCGATCAGAAGGCGCGCAGACTCGGCGATCAACGCGGGGTCTTTGCGAAGCAGACCCTCAACTTCGGGCCTCAGCTGACCTCGGGCGTGGGCGCGGCAGAGCGACGACCGGGAGGGTGTCATTGGCTCGCTGGCGTCTCCCCTAAGGTCCCACAGTTCGGATTCGAGGTAGAAGAACGGCATCGCGGCGCGGTGGCGCTTCGTCGAAGGGGGCCCGAAGTCGTCCAAGAGTCGGCTGACGGGCTTCTCGGCCTCTTCATAGGTGCAGGCCGAGGTGCCTTGCTGCTGCATCCTGCCCAGCAGCCAGAGCAGCAGCAGCGGCTTGTGCGGGTATCGCTCGCCACCGCCCCGAGGGGCCATGCGCAAGGACGCCAACCGTTCAAGGAATTCCTCCCGCTGCATGAGGCGAGTTTGGCAGGGGAGCCGAGCTGGCGCGGCCGGTTCCGTCTCCGCGATGTCCCACCTACGGCGTGTAATCGGTCCCGACGATCACCCCAGGAGTCGAACACCTGACTAGTCGGACGGAACCATCCGGCAGACCGTGCAATCACGAATCAAGACCCATGACAGCTTGAGTTTGAGTGGAACGCGTTGTGCTGGTTGCTGTCTAGGTTTAGGAGCAGTCGTAAGTGCGGTGGCGAAATACAGACGCGTGCTACCGATTTCAAGTACGGGAGTTCCGTCCACATAAAGCCTCCTTGGACACGGGACCTGTACCCAGCACCTTCCAATAGGTGCGATCGCGACCGAATGTAGGAAAGCGAGATTGTGCCGACAGAGTCGGGTACCTTTGAAGAGGGTCAGAGGAGGGCCGATTTTGGGGATAGACGAAAGACGTATTCGCGACTTTCTTGCAAGTGATCCGATGCGAAAGCGGTGGTGTTCGGATGAGCCAGGAATCCTCGCTGCAGACCGACGGTGAGCGGCGATGCGTCGATTTAGCGCACCTGAAATCGCTGCAGCTGCGCCCGGCT
>CAYXOM010000116.1:0-3572 GCA_964466565.1 uncultured Mycobacterium sp. | reverse complement strand
CTCGGGCTCGGCCCCGGCCGGCGCTGCCGTCGCCGTCATCAGCCCCGCCAGCACCACCGCCCGGACGCCCGTCCCGCCGCGCCTGGTCACCGGAATACGCCCGGCCGGTACACCCTCGGTCACCGAAGAGACTGCGTGTCCGATCACTGGCCTCATGACTCCATCACCGCCCGTACGCCTTCCCGCAACCCGCTGTTGCGAACCTACCTCCGGGCGCCCGGCGCCGGACCGGCGCCACCGGATTACGGCGCGTGCGCCGCCGTGACGAGTCCGAGTTCGGTGTCGCCGGCCAGCATCCGGTGGTGCGGCAGCACCCGGACGGTGTAGCCCACCGAACCGGCCACCGGAAGCGGGGTCGTTGCCATGAAGATCTCGGTGCCCCCCTCCCCCGAGCCGGTGTGCACCATGTCGACGTAATCCGGGGCCATCAGCGCATCGGCGTCGTCCACCCGGCCCAGAACGGCCTGCACCCGCACCTCGTCGGGTCCCAGTCCGGCCAGCGCCACCGTCGCGGTCAGGGTCAACTCGGAACCCAGCAGCGGGGTGTCGGGCAGCCCGGCGCTGTCCACGTCGGTGACCACCACGTGCGGCCAGGCCTCGCAGACCCGGCGCCGGTAGGACGCCAGTTCGCGGGCGTTGACGTAGCGCAAACCGCCGTCGCGAGCGGCGATCCGGGCCGCGGCGGCCGCCGCCGGCACGTAGTACCGCTCGGTGTAGTCGCGGACCATGCGGGAGGCCAGCACCTTCGGCCCCAGGGCCTCCAGGGTGTGGCGGACCATCTCCACCCACCGGACCGGCACCCCGTTGTGGTCGCGGTCGTAGAACTTCGGCGCCACCGAGCCTGCCAGCAGGTCGTACAGCGCGGCCGCCTCCAGGTCGTCGCGGCGGGCTTCGTCGAGCACACCGTCGGCGGTGGGAATCTCCCAGCCGTTCTCGCCGTCGAACCACTCGTCCCACCAACCGTCCCGGATGGATAGGTTCAGCCCGCCGTTGAGCGCACTCTTCATCCCCGACGTCCCGCACGCCTCCAGCGGCCGCAGCGGGTTGTTGAGCCAGACGTCGCAGCCCCAGTACAGCAACCGCGCCATCGACATGTCGTAGTCGGGCAGGAACACGATCCGGTGGCGGACCTCGGGGCGGTCGGCGAAGCGGACGACCTGTTGGATGAGTGCCTTTCCGGCGTCGTCGGCCGGGTGTGACTTGCCGGCCACGATCAGCTGCACCGGGTGGCGCTCGTCGAGCAGCAGGGCTTCGAGGCGCTGCGGGTCGCGCAGCATCAGCGTCAGCCGCTTATAGGTGGGCACCCGCCGGGCGAACCCTATGGTCAGCACCTCCGGGTCGAATGCTGTTGCCGTCCATCCGATCTCGGCCTCCGCGGCACCGCGCTCCAACCAGGAACGGCGCAACCGGGCGCGCACGTCGTCCACCAGCCTGGCCCGAAGCTGGGAACGTATCCACCAGATGTGACCGGGATCGACGTCGTGCAGGCTTTCCCAGGCATCCGGTTCGCGCAGCGCCTCATCGGAGCCGGCGAGTTCACGGCCCAGCTGCAGCCACTCCCGGGCCGCCCAGGTGGGCCCGTGAACCCCGTTGGTGATGGCCCCGATCGGCACCTCCGCGGAGTCGAAGCCGGGCCAGAGCTCGTCGAACATCCCCCTGCTGACCCGGCCGTGCAACTGGGAGACTCCGTTGGAGCGTTGCGCCAGCCGCAGTCCCATGTGAGCCATGTTGAACTTCGGGTCGTCCTCGTCGGCGTCGCGTTCTGCCCCCAGGGCCACAACCCGCTCCAGCGGCACCCCGGGCAGCAGGCGCCGCTCGGCGTCGTCGGCGAAGTACCGGGCGACCATCTCCCGCGGGAACCGGTCGATGCCGGCGGGCACCGGGGTGTGGGTGGTGAACAGGGTGCTGGCCCGCACCACTGTCAGGGCGGTGTCGAAGTCCAGGTCATCGGCGGTGATGAGTTCACGAATCCGCTCCAGCCCCAGGAATCCGGCGTGGCCCTCGTTCATGTGGAACACATCCGGGACCGGGTGCCCCTCGATGGCGGTGAAGGCGCGCACGGCCCGCAGGCCGCCGATGCCGGCCAGCAATTCCTGCTTGATCCGGTGCTCCTGGTCACCGCCGTAGAGCCGGTCGGTGACGTTGCGCATGTCGTGGTCGTTCTCGGGGATGTCGGAGTCCAGCAACAGCAACGGGATCCGGCCCACCCGGGCGACCCAGACCCGGGCGCGCAGCACCCGTGACTCGGGCATCTCCAGCTCGATGAGCACCGGTCCGCCGCCCGGTTCGGTGAGCAGTCGCAGCGGCAGGCCCTGCGGATCCAGCGAAGGATAGGTCTCGTGCTGCCAGCCATCGGCGGTCAGCGACTGCCGGAAGTAGCCGGAGCGGTAGTTCAGGCCGACCCCGATCAGGGGCAGGCCCAGGTCCGAGGCCGCCTTGAGGTGGTCCCCGGCCAGGATTCCCAGGCCCCCGGAGTAGATCGGCAGGACCTCGGCGACCCCGAACTCCATCGAGAAGTAGGCCACCGCCGTGGGCAGCGCACCGGTGGCGTCGCCGTGCTCCTCGCGCAGGCGCTGGAACCATCGCGGTTCGCGCAGATAACCGTCCAGGTCGGCCGCGAGGCGGTCGAGGCGCTCGAGGAACTCGTCGTCCTCGCCGAGTTCGTCGAGCCGTTCGGGGCTGACCGATCCGAGGATGGCGACCGGATCGCGGCCGCTGCGGGCCCACTGCTCGGGGTTGATGCTCTCGAAGAGGTCCTGGGTGGCGAAGTCCCAGGACCAGCGGAGATTGGTCGACAGCCGGGCCAGTGCGGACAGGCGTTCGGGGAGGTGGACGCTCACGGTGAACCTGCGCAGAGCCTTCATAGGTTGCGACCCTAGCGAGGTTCGCATGGTCCTGCCGACCTCGCGGAGCCCGCACGATGACGCCGGCGCGGAGTCCGCGCGGTGGCCGGGGGCGACCAACTACGGTGGAGGACGGCCACTCCCAGGGCGAACAGGCACCGGGTGCTGTCCACTCGAGACGAGATGAGGTTCTCACGTTGCCGGGTCGGATCGCGATCGACGGCGTGGAGCCCGTGGTGGCGTGCGGCCGCTACCCGGCCAAAGCCGTTGTGGGCGAGATGGTGCCGGTGTGCGCGACGGTGTGGCGCGAGGGCCACGAGTCGGTGTCGGCGACGCTGGTGGTGCGCCACCTCGGAGCCGTCTACCCCCGCCCGGGGCAGCACCCCGCGCCGGGCGGGCGGGTCACGCCGCAGCTGTGGCCGATGTCACCCGGACGCACCCCCGATGTCTTTCACGGCCAGTTCGTTCCCGACCGGGTAGGCCTGTGGACGTTCCGGGTGGACGGCTGGGGCGACCCGGTCGGCTCCTGGCGCCGGACGGTGACCGCCAAGCTCGATGCCGGCCAGGGTGAGCGCGAGCTCGACAACGACCTGCTGGTGGGCGCCGGCCTGCTGGAACGGGCCGCCGCCGGGGTCCCGCGCGCCGACCGCGCGCCGCTGGCCGAGGCCGCCGCCGCGCTGCGCCGGGCCGGGGACCCCGCGGTCCGAGCCGCGCCGGCCCTGTCGGCCG
>CAYXOM010000115.1:0-2505 GCA_964466565.1 uncultured Mycobacterium sp. | reverse complement strand
GGTGGTGGTGACGGTGGCCGACAGCGGGCGGGCCGACCCGTCGGTGATCACCTTCGCCGGCGGGGACGCAGGCGGGGTCCTGCAGGCGGCCGGGCTGCTGTTCTTCGCCTTCGCCGGCTACGCCCGGATCGCCACCCTGGGCGAGGAGGTCCGCGATCCCCGGCGCACCATCGGCCGGGCGATCCGGATCTCACTCGCCGCTACGCTGGCGCTCTACACGGTGCTGGCGGTGACACTGCTGGCCATTCTTGGGCCCGGATTGGCAAGTGCGACAGCGCCGTTGGCCGATGCGGTCCGGACCGCCGGCGCGGCCGGTCTGGAGCCGGTGGTGCGCGTTGCGGCGGCGGCGGCCGCGCTGGGCGCTCTGCTGTCGCTGCTGCTCGGGGTGTCGCGCACCGTCTTCGCGATGTCCCGCGACGGCTACCTGCCGGGCGCGCTGGCCGCCGTGCACCCGCGGTTCGCGGTGCCCCACCGCGCCGAGATCGCGGTCGCCGCGGTGGTGGCGGCGCTGGCGGCGGTCTCCGATCTGCGCGCCGCGATCGGGTTCTCCTCCTTCGCGGTCCTGGTCTACTACGCGATCGCCAACGCCGCGGCGGCGACCCTCGGGGGTCGGCCGGTGCCGGCCGTCGGCCTGCTCGGCTGCGTGCTGCTGGCGGTGTTCCTGCCGCCGGGCGCGGCGCTGGCCGGGGCGGCGGTGGTCGGCGCCGGCGCGCTGAGCTACCCGCTGCTGCCGAAGCGGTAGGCCCCGCCGGCCAACCGGTCCGCCGCGGTCACCGACCCGGCGAGACGTGGCGGGGGCGATCCTCCCGGACGGGCACGCCGTTGCGGCCGGTGACGTCGATAGCGTAGAGACCGACCGCGTAGGCGACGCCGCCGCCGTTGACGCCGAGCGCGACGCGGTCGAGGACGTCGAGGACGTCGGTGGGCGTGTGGTAGTTCGCGTCGAAGGGCTCGTCGGCGACCCCGCCCCACAGCCGCGCCTGCTCGGTGCTCTTGACGCCGTCGGCGCCGGAGAACAGCCCGCCGGAAGGGATCCCGGCCATGATGAACGGCCGGTAGTCCGACCGGCCGTCGAACGGGGCGTCGGCGGCGGGCTTGCCGGCCGCCTCGAGGTAGCGGGCCAGGGTGCGTTCGATGCCGGCGGAGCCCTCGGGCACCCGGGGGTGGGAGATGTCGGGGTCCGGCGGCAGGGACTGGTCGCCGTCGAGGGTGAAGTAGCCGGGGTTGGGCGAGGCCAGCATGTCGAAATTCAGGTATAGGGCGATGTCGCGCAGCTGCTCGAGGTCCAGGGAGTCGACGTACTCGCTGGAGCCGACCAGGCCGACCTCCTCGGCGCCCCAGAAGGCGAACCGGACCGCCTGGTTGACCCGGGGGGCGCCGCCGAGCTGCACGGCGGTCTCCAGCACCGCGGCCACCCCGGACCCGTTGTCGTTGGCGCCGGGAGTCTGTTCGGCGCTGTCGAGGTGGGCGCCGACGAGCACCACGTCCGACGTCGAGCCGGTGGTGGTCTGGGCGATCACACTGGTGGAGCCGATCTCGCGGGTGGTGGCCGCCAGCTCGATCGTGGTGGGTCCCGGGGCGGCGCGCAGCCGCGCGCCGGCAGATTTGCTGACGCTGATGGCCGGGACGGACACCGCATTGTCCTCGCCGAGGGACCCGGCCATGAACTCCTCGTCGATGTTATTGGCCACGATCATGGCGACCGCGCCCAGCTCGGCGGCCCCGGCGTGTTTCTGCACGAACCGGCAGCCGCCGCGGTCGACGAGCACCACCGCGCCTCGGACGGACAGCCCGTCGTAGTCCGACGCCGCGCAGCCCGGGGTGTCCCCGGCGGGGGCGGCCACCAGCGGGCCGCGCACGCCCTCCGGCAAGGTGCCCGCGGTGTAGCGCAGCGGCGTCGCGTCGATCCGCGCGTCGCCCACGGTCAGCCTCGGCGTCTGCGCCTCGAAGACCCGCACCCGGAATTCGGGGGTGCTCACCGAGAACCCCGCCGACCGCAGCACGCCGGCGACGTAGTCGGCGGCGGCCTGGTATCCCGGGCTGCCCACCGCCCGGGTGTCGCCGTTGTCGCCGGTGATGGCCTGCAACCTGCTCAGGTGCGCCATCATCGCGTCGGTGGAGACCCGCTGACGCAGCGTGTCGGCGAACCGGGCGGCCAGCGGGTCGGCCGCGCCGGCCAGCATCGGTGCCGGCGTCTCGGCGAGCCGGGTACAGCCGCCGGTGAACAGCAGGGCGGCGGCGAGCGAGCAGGCGAGGAGTCCCCGCGGTCCGGCCGTCACCGTCACCACGTTAACGAAAACCGGGGTCGAGTTCAGGAAGGTTCCCCGGCGGGGGGTCCGATCTCCCCGCCCGCCGCATCCTCTTTCTGGAACGGCCGGGGAAGGACGGTCCACACGATGATGGCCGTAATGGCGGGGGGGGGTCTGGACCACGTGCTGGGCTCCCCGTTTGGTTTTGGGCGGCCTGGGTTTGCCCGCGGGGGGGTGGGGGGGGGGGGCGGGCGCC
>CAYXOM010000114.1:0-6316 GCA_964466565.1 uncultured Mycobacterium sp. | reverse complement strand
GGTACGGAGGTCGAATTCGCCCGTCATGGGCCCATTGTGCCCCGGGCGGGCACCAGCTACTACGGCCCGTCGTTGATCAGCCGGCGCGCAGGATGAGCGCGTCGCCCTGCCCGCCGGCGCCGCACAGTCCGGCCGCGGCGTACCCGCCGCCGCGGCGGGCGAGTTCCAGCGCGGCATGCAGGGTGATTCGGGCGCCGGACATGCCGATCGGGTGCCCCATCGCGATCGCGCCGCCGTTGCGATTGACCTTCTCGGGGTCGACCGCGAGTTCGCGGGTGGAGGCCAGGGCCACCGCGGCGAAGGCTTCGTTGATCTCGATCACGTCCAGCGCGTCCACCGCGATGCCCTCCCGGGCCGCGGCCCGGGCGATCGCGTTGGCCGGCTGGGACTGCAGCGTGGAGTCCGGCCCGGCCACCACGCCGTGGGCACCGACCTCGCAGAGCCAGCTCAGCCCGAGGGCCTCGGCCTTCGCTTTTTTCATCACCACCACGGCGCAGGCTCCGTCGGAGATCTGCGACGCCGAGCCGGCGGTGATGGTGCCGTCCTTCCGGAAGGCCGGCTTGAGGCCGCCGAGGGACTCGGCGGTGGTGTTGGCCCGGATGCCCTCATCCTCGGCGAACTCGACCGGATCGCTCTTGCGCTGTGGAATGCTCACGGGCACAACCTCATCGGCGAACACGCCGTCCTTCCACGCCGCCGCCGCACGCTGGTGAGAGCTCGCGGCGTACTCGTCCTGCTCCAGGCGGGTGAACCGGTCTTCGTCGTTGCGCTGCTCGGTCAGCGCCCCCATCGGCTGGTCGGTGAACACGTCATGGAGCCCGTCGTAGGCCATGTGATCGAGCACCGTCACGTCGCCGTAGCGGTACCCCGACCGGCTGTCGGTCAGCAGGTGCGGCGCCCTGGTCATCGACTCCTGCCCCCCGGCGACCACGACGTCGAACTCACCCGCCCTGATCAGCTGGTCGGCGAGCGCGATCGCGTCGATGCCTGACAGGCACATCTTGTTGATCGTCAGCGCGGGGACGTCCCAGCCGATGCCGGCGGCAACCGCGGCCTGGCGGGCCGGCATCTGCCCGGCGCCGGCGGTGAGCACCTGACCCATGATCACGTAGTCCACCAGCGATGCCGGCGCCCGCTCGCCCGGAAATGCCTTCTGCAACGCCGCCCGGATGGCCACGGCCCCCAGATCACTGCCGGAGAAGTCCCTGAGGGAGCCCATGAGCTTGCCGACGGGGGTACGGGCCCCGGCAACGATGACCGACGTCGTCATTCCAACCTCTCCGCCTGCGCCCGGGTGCCGATTTCGCCGACCCGGTAATCCAGATGTCACCGGTCAGGCTACCGTTGAGGGATGTCCACCGAGCACGTCGACGCTCGTCCGCTGCTGGCGAGCGCCCTGGTGACCGCCCTGGACCACGTCGGGATCGCCGTCGCCGACCTCGATGCCGCGATCGCCTGGTACCACGACACCCTCGGGATGGTCGTCGTGCACGAGGAGGTCAACACCGAACAGGGCGTTCGCGAAGCGATGCTCGCGGTCCGCGGGGCACCGGAGGGCAGTGCCCAGGTCCAGCTGATGGCGCCGCTGGACGAGAATTCCACCATCGCCAAGTTCCTCGACAAGCGCGGCCCGGGCCTTCAGCAGCTGGCCTACCGGGTCAGGGACATCGAGGCGGCCTGCGACTGGCTGCGCGGCAACGGCGTGCGGCTGATCTACGACGGCCCCCGGCGCGGCACGGCGAACTCCCGAATCAACTTCATCCACCCGAAGGACGCCGGCGGGGTCCTCATCGAGCTCGTCGAGCGGGCGCAGGACGGCTAGCGCCTCACGACCACCGGCGGGTCGGGCCACGGTTGTGCCGGTTGGCCCAGCACGGGGTGTGCCAGTGCCGCCGGTCGGCGCCGTCGGAGTCCTCGACGCGCCAGACCACGACGTGGGCGGTGCCGGAGCGCATTTCGTGGTCGCAGCCCGGGCAGCGGTAGGCCTTGACCGCCCGGGCCCCGGGGACGGTGACCACCTGGTAGTCGAGCCCGTCAGGGCCGGTCTCCACCCGCCGGGGCGACATCCCGGCCGGCGGCACGGTGGGCCGGCGGCGGTGCGGTGGTCGACGGCGCGGCATCAGAAAAGCCGATACTCGGCGCTGTCGAGACCGCGCATCAGATCGTAATCGAGAGTCAGACAACGGATTCCGCGGTCCTCGGCCAGCGTTCGGGCTTGTGGCTTGATCTGCTGGGCAGCGAGGACGCCTGTTACCGGAGCGAGCAGGCTGTCCCGGTTGAGCAGTTCGAGATAGCGGGTGAGCTGCTCGACGCCGTCGATCTCACCGCGGCGCTTGATCTCCACCGCAACCGTGGCACCCGCGGCGTCGCGGCACAGGATGTCCACCGGACCGATCGCGGTCATGAACTCGCGCCGGATCAGCGTGTGGCCCTCGCCGAGCAGTTCGATGTGTTCGGCCAGCAGTTCCTGAAGATGGGATTCGACTCCGTCCTTGACCAGACCGGGGTCCACGCCCAACTCATGGCTCGAGTCGTGCTCGATCTCCTCGATCGTGATTCGCAACTGCTCGCCGGACCTGTTCTCCACGACCCACACCGGCGCCGGGCCGGCGGTGTCCTCGGTGAGCCGGCACGGAGGGCTCATCCAGTTCAACGGTTTGTAGGCGCGGTCGTCGGCGTGGACGCTCACCGAACCGTCGGCTTTGACCAGCAGCAACCGCCGGGCCGAGGGCAGGTGGGCGGTGAGCCGGCCGAGGTAGTCCACGGTGCACCGGGCGATCACGAGACGCACCCGTTCAGCTTAGGGGCGTCGCCAGACGCACCCTGCTAACCCAAACGCGTCGCCAGACGCACCCGTTTCACTCAGGGGCGCATCCGGCGACGAATTAGGCTGTCCTTCACCATGGCAGCCCACCGCAGCCTCGCGCAACGGCTCGGCCGCGTACTCGAGCGGGTGACGCGCCAGAGCGCGCGACTGCCGCAGCCCCCGGACTACGGGTCGTTGATCCTGGGCCGGCTCAGCGAAGGACCGCGCCGCAGGCGGGTGCGGATCCAGGCGATCCTGACTGTCTTCACCGTGACGGTGAACCTGATCGGCCTGGGCATCGTGCTTCTGCTGGTGCTGGTGGCCTTCCCCGCGCCCAACGCGATCCGCGACGTGCCGTTGTGGCTGCCCGCGGTGGTGGCACCGGCGTACGTCGTCTGCGCGCTGGCCTTCGGTGCCTGGTGGATCCACATCCGCACCATCGCCGACCTGCGATGGGCGATCGACGGCCGGGCGCCCACCCCAGCCGACCAGCGCAACACTTTCCTGACTCCGTGGCGGATCGCGGTCGTGCACCTGGTGCTCTGGGGGGTCGGCGCGGCGCTGCTGACCGCACTCTACGGCAGGTACGACGCGCTGTTCATCCCGAGGCTGGCCATCGTCATCGGATTCAGCGGATTGCTCGTGGCGACGAGTTCGTACCTGTTCGCCGAGTTTGCGCTGCGGCCGGTGGCGGCCCAGGCCCTGGCAGCGGGGCACCCACCGCACCGCCTGGCGCCCGGCATCATCGGCCGCACGATGACCGTGTGGGGCCTGGCTTCGGGCGTGCCGCTGATCGGCATCGGCCTGTCGGCCATGTTCTCGCTGATCCTAGGCAATCTCACCCGGCATCAGCTCGAGGTCGCGATCATCATCACCGCGGCGGGCTCGCTCGTCGTGGGTTTTGCGTTGATGCTCGTTTCGGCGTGGCTCACCGCCACCCCGGTTCGGGTGGTTCGGGCCGCCCTCAAGCAGGTCGAGGACGGCAACCTGCACACCCGGGTGGTCGTCTTCGACGGCACCGAACTGGGCGAACTGCAGCGCGGTTTCAACTCGATGGTCGCGGGCCTGCGGGAGCGCGAGCGGGTCCGCGACCTCTTCGGCCGGCACGTCGGCCGCGAGGTGGCCGCGGCGGCGGAATCCCAGCAACCCACCCTTGGTGGCGAAGAACGCTATGTCGCCGTGGTTTTCGTCGACGTCATCGGCTCCACCAACCTGGTCAACTCGCTGCCCCCGAAGGACGTGGTCGTCCTGCTCAATCGGTTTTTCACGGTCGTGGTCGAGGAGGTCGACCGCCACGGCGGGCTGGTCAACAAGTTCGAGGGCGACGCGACGCTGGCGGTGTTCGGCGCTCCCGTTGCGATTCAGACACCGGAGGACGCCGCGCTGGCCGCGACCCGCGCGATCGCCTGGAGGCTCGGCCGCGAGGTTCCCGAATGCCCAGCCCGGATCGGGGTGGCCGCAGGCCTGGTGGTTGCCGGAAACGTCGGGGCCAGGGAGCGATTCGAGTACACGGTGATCGGCGAACCGGTCAACGAGGCGGCCCGGCTGGCTGAACTGGCCCGCGCCAAGCCGGGCCGGGTGCTGGCATCGGCGGCCACCGTGGCCGCCGCCTCGGAGGGCGAACGCCGGCTCTGGCAGTTCGGCGAGAGCGTGCAGCTGCGCGGCTACGACCAGCCCAGGCCGGCGGCGAGCATCGCTCCCGGAATGGACGTAAATCCCGAGGCCGGCGGATGACGACCCGCTGCCGGACGGTCCCGAGTCCGATCGGTCCGCTCACCCTGGCCGGGGTGGGCGCTACCGTCACCCACCTACGGATGGCCCAGCAGTCCTGGGAGCCTGACAGATCCGGCTGGGAAACCGATCCGACCGCGTTCCCGAAGGTCGTCGAACAGCTCGAGGCGTACTTCGCCGGCGAGCTGACCGAGTTCGACGTCGACCTGGAGATGCCCGGCACGCCGTTCCAACAACGGGTTTGGGCCGCGTTGCGGCGCATCCCCTACGGTCAGACCCGCTCGTACGGGCAGATCGCGGCGCAGATTGGGTCCCCGGGCGCATCGCGGGCGGTGGGCCTGGCCAACGGACGCAATCCGGTCGCCATCATCGTGCCCTGCCACCGGGTCATCGGGGCGTCGGGCAGTCTGATCGGCTTCGCCGGCGGGATCGGACGCAAGCGCGCCCTGCTCGATCTGGAGGACGGCACGCGACTAATTTTGAGACCGCAGCCGACCAGAGGCTGAAACCGGTCCAATGCCTGTGCCCCCCAAAAGTTTTGGGGGGCACAGGTCTGGGTGTGTGTTCGGCGGTGTCCTACTTTTCCACCCGGGTTGGGTAGTATCATCGGCGCTGGCAGGCTTAGCTTCCGGGTTCGGGATGGGTCCGGGCGTTTCCCTGCCGCTATGGCCACCGTAACTTTGTGAAATTATGCAGACCCCTGATATTTGGTGGTGGGGTGGGTGTCGGTGTGGTGTGGTTGCGATTTTCTTCGGTTTGGTGCGTGTAAGTTTTCGGCCGGTTAGTGCCAGTTCCCTGAGCGCATTGCTGCGTGTGTAGGTCTGGTCTATCGATCCCGTGGTCTGCGGGGGGCCTTATCCCACTTGATGGGTGAGAAGCCTGGTCTTGGAGGGGGTTTCCCGCTTAGATGCTTTCAGCGGTTATCCTGTCCGAACGTGGCTATCCAGCGGTGCCCCTGGTGGGACAACTGGTGTACCAGAGGTTCGTCCGTCCCGGTCCTCTCGTACTAGGGACAGGTTTCCTCAAGCTTCTGACGCGCGCGGCGGATAGAGACCGAACTGTCTCACGACGTTCTAAACCCAGCTCGCGTGCCGCTTTAATGGGCGAACAGCCCAACCCTTGGGACCTGCTCCAGCCCCAGGATGCGACGAGCCGACATCGAGGTGCCAAACCATCCCGTCGATATGGACTCTTGGGGAAGATCAGCCTGTTATCCCCGGGGTACCTTTTATCCGTTGAGCGACACCCCTTCCACTCGGGGGTGCCGGATCACTAGTCCCGACTTTCGTCCCTGCTTGACGTGTCAGTCTCGCAGTCAAGCTCCCTTGTGCACTTGCACTCAACACCTGATTGCCGTCCAGGTTGAGGGAACCTTTGGGCGCCTCCGTTACTTTTTGGGAGGCAACCGCCCCAGTTAAACTACCCACCAGGCACTGTTCCTGAACCGGTTTCACGGTCCGAGGTTAGAGGTCCAATACGATCAGAGTGGTATTTCAACAACGACTCCACAATTACTGGCGTAACTGTTTCACAGTCTCCCACCTATCCTACACAAACCGTATCGAACACCAATACCAAGCTGTAGTGAAGGTCCCGGGGTCTTTTCGTCCTGCCGCGCGTAACGAGCATCTTTACTCGTAGTGCAATTTCGCCGAGTCTATGGTTGAGACAGTTGAGAAGTCGTTACGCCATTCGTGCAGGTCGGAACTTACCCGACAAGGAATTTCGCTACCTTAGGATGGTTATAGTTACCACCGCCGTTTACTGGGGCTTAAATTC
>CAYXOM010000113.1:0-12684 GCA_964466565.1 uncultured Mycobacterium sp. | reverse complement strand
GGCGCCGGGTAGTAGACGCGGCCGATCTTGCCTTCCTTGCGGATCTCGATCTTGGAGGCGATCGGGTGGATCGAACTCGTCGAGTGGTTGATGTAGGAGATCGACCCGGTCGGTGGGACGGCCTGCAGGTTCTGGTTGTAGATGCCGTTGCGCTGGACCGACTCCTTCAGCCGCCGCCAGTCGTCCTGGTCGGGAATACGGATCCCGGCCTCGGCGAACAGCTTTCGCACCTTGTCGGTCTTGGGCTCCCACACCTGCTCGGTGTACTTGTCGAAGAATTCGCCGGAGGCGTACTTGGACCTCTCGAAGCCGGCGAAGGCGGCGCCGCGTTCGACGGCGATCTTGTTCGACGCCCGCAACGCGTGGTAGAGCACGGTGTAGAAGTAGATGTTGGTGAAGTCCACGCCTTCCTCCGAACCGTAGAAGATGTGCTCGCGGGCCAGGTATCCGTGCAGGTTCATCTGGCCCAGGCCGATGGCGTGGGCTTCGCTGTTGCCCTTCTCGATGGAGGGCACCGAGGTGATGTGGGTCTGGTCGCTGACCGCGGTGAGCGCCCGGATGGCCACCTCGATGGTCTGGGCGAAGTCCGGGGAGTCCATGGCCTTGGCGATGTTCAACGACCCCAGGTTGCACGAGATGTCCTTGCCCACATGGGAATAGGACAGGTCATCGTTGAACGTCGAGGGCGTGGAGACCTGCAGGATTTCCGAGCACAGGTTGGAGTGGGTGATCTTGCCGTCGATCGGATTGGCCCGGTTCACGGTGTCCTCGAACATCACGTACGGGTAGCCGGACTCGAACTGCAACTCCGCCAGCGTCTGGAAGAACTCGCGCGCCTTGATCTTGTGCTTGCGGATCCGGGCGTCGTCGACCATCTCGTAGTACTTCTCGGTGACCGAGACGTCGGCGAAGGGAACACCGTAGACGCGCTCGACGTCATAGGGCGAGAACAGGTACATGTCCTCGTTGCGCTTGGCCAGCTCGAAGGTGATGTCGGGGATTACCACGCCAAGGCTGAGCGTCTTGATCCGGATCTTCTCGTCGGCGTTCTCCCGCTTGGTGTCCAGGAAGCGGTAGATGTCGGGATGGTGTGCGTGCAGGTACACCGCACCGGCGCCCTGGCGGGCACCGAGCTGGTTGGCGTAGGAGAACGAGTCCTCCAGCAGCTTCATGATCGGGATGACCCCGGAGCTCTGGTTCTCGATGTTCTTGATCGGGGCGCCGTGCTCGCGGATGTTGCTCAGCAGCAACGCGACTCCCCCACCGCGCTTGGACAGCTGCAGCGCCGAGTTGATCGAGCGGCCGATGGACTCCATGTTGTCCTCGATACGCAGCAGAAAGCAGCTCACCGGCTCGCCGCGCTGCGCCTTGCCGGAGTTGAGGAACGTCGGGGTGGCCGGCTGGAACCGCCCGTCGATGATCTCGTCCACCAGTTTCTCGGCCAGTGCGGTGTCGCCGGCGGCCAGTGTGAGGGCCACCATGACCACGCGGTCCTCGAAGCGCTCCAGGTAACGCTTACCGTCGAAGGTCTTCAGCGTGTAGGACGTGTAGTACTTGAAGGCCCCCAGGAACGTCGGGAAGCGGAACTTTTTGGCGTAGGCCCGGTCGGTCAGGGTCTTGACGAAATTGCGTGAGTACTGGTCGAGAACCTCACGCTCGTAATAGTTCTCGCGAATCAGATAGTCGAGTTTCTCGTCCTGGTTGTGGAAGAACACGGTGTTCTGGTTGACGTGCTCCAGGAAGTACTGGCGGGCGGCCAGCACGTCCTTGTCGAACTGGATCTCGCCGCCCGGACCGTACAGGTTGAGCATGGCGTTGAGCGCGTGGTAGTCCGTCTCGCCGGGCAACGCATGCGCAGCCGCCGGGGCGGCTACAGGCTCTGCAGCAGTGACTGTTGGTGGCACGTGTCCTTGTCCTTCCAGAAGTTCGCCAGGCCGGCGCGGACGGCGTGCACGTCCTCGTCGGTTCCCATGAGTTCGAAGCGGTAGAGATAGGGCACCGAGCACTTGGCGGACACGACGTCGCCCGCGTAGCAGAACTCGGCGCCGAAGTTGGTGTTCCCCGCGGCGATCACGCCGCGGATCAGCGACCGGTTGTGTTCGTTGTTGAGGAAAGCGATGACCTGCTTGGGCACGTAACCGCCGGCCTCGGGATCCGGGCCGTTGGCGCGACCGCCGCCGTAGGTGGGCAGGATCAGTACGTAGGGCTCGTCGACCTCGATGCTGCCCCGCAGCGGGATCCGGACGGCCGGCAGACCCAGCTTCTGCACGAAGCGGTGGGTGTTCTCCGAGACGCTGGAGAAGTACACCAGCCGGACCGGATCCATGGCGGACTAGGCGCTGACCGCGGCCGAGGCGGCCGACGCGACCGAACCGGCGCCCAGCGACTTGATGCGGTCGGGGCGGAAGCCCGACCAGTGCTCGGCGCCCGCCACCACCACCGGAGCCTGCAGGTAGCCCAGCGCCATCACGTAGTCCCGCGCCTCGGGCACCTCGGTGATGTCGACGATCTCGTAGGAGATCCCCTGCTTGTCGAGGGCCTTGTAGGTCGCGTTGCACTGGACGCAGGCGGGCTTGGTGTAGACGGTGACGGTCATCTGCGGGTCGGCTCCTCGGGCGGAACGGGGCTGGGAACACAGCCGGTCGGGCGATGCTTCTTCGGTCTCCCGGCAGTCCGGCGAATCACCGGCCCGTCGGACTTCCAAACACTACACCTAGTGGGTGACGAACTGAACACCCACCATATATTCCGAACAACAAGGATGAAATTCCCTGGTCGTAAGCCCTGCCGGAGGGCTCCACCGGCGTGTCGCAGGTCTCATCGCGCCGCGCGCACCCAGGTGTATCACCGGTCTCCGACAGCCCGGCCCGCCCCGGCCGCGCCGGACAACTCGCCCACCGCCGCCGCGACCGCGGCGACCAGGTCGGCCTGTTCGCGGGGATGCCGACCACCCAGCGAGGCCGCCGGCACCGACAGCGCGACCTCGTCGAGCACCCGGGCCCCGGCGATACCCGCGGACTTGCGCGTCTCGTCATGCGCCCACAGGCCGCCGTGGCGGCCCTGCGCGATGCCGATCACCGCCAGCGGGGTCCCCTGCCAGGCGCTGGCGCCGTACGGGCGCGACAACCAGTCGATCGCGTTCTTCAGCACCGCCGGGATCGTGCCGTTGTACTCCGGGGTGACGATCAGCACCGCGTCGGCCGCCGCGGCGGCGGCACGCAGGGCGGCCACCGCCGGTGGCGCGTCGGCGGTGTCGAGGTCCTCGTTGTAGAGGGGCAATTCGTCGAGACCCTCGTAGCAGGTCAGCGTGGTGCCGGCCGGCGCGGCCTCGGCGGCGAGGTCGGCCAGCCTGCGATTGAGCGAGTCCGCCCGCAGGCTGCCGAGCAGCACCAGGACGGAGGTCACTGGGCGCCCTCGTCGAGTTCGATCGCCGTCCGCGCCCCGCGCGGGCGCAGAGCTCGCGTGAACAGCACGTTGACCCGGGTCATCACCGCGGCGTAGGGCCACCACGCCAGCCGCTTGAACGCGTACAGCGCCCGGATGTCCGGCGAGGTGTAGATGAGGAAGCGGTTGCGGGCGATCCCGGCCAGAATCTGGGCGGCCACCTTCTCCGGTGCCACCGCGTGGCCGCTGAACAGCCGCACCCAGCGGCGCACCGCGGGGTGTTCGCGGTCCACTCCGGCGATCTCGACGCTCTGCACCAGTGGGGTGTTGACCGCCCCGGGAACAACCACCGAGACCCCGATCCGGTGGCGGGCCAGGTCGAAGCGCAACACCTCCGAGAGTCCGCGCAGCCCGTACTTGCTCGCGCTGTAGGCGGCATGCCACGGCAGCGCCAGCAGGCCCGCCGCCGAGGACACGTTCACCAGGTGACCGCCGCGGCCGGCCGCCACCATGTGCGGGACGAACGTCTCGATGACGTGGATCGGTCCCATCAGGTTGACGTCGATCATCGCCCGCCACTGCCGGTGGGTGAGCTGTTCGACGGTGCCCCACGCCGACACCCCGGCGACGTTCATCACCACGTCCATGGCCGGATGCCGGGCGTGGATGTCCGCGGCGAAGTGCGCCACCTCGTGGTAGTCGGCGATGTCGAGCGCGCGGTGTTCGGCCACCTCCGCACCCGCCGCGCGCGCGCCGGCGACGGTGGCGGCGAGCCCCTCGGGGTTGAGGTCGGTCAGGTAGAGCACCGCGCCCTCCCGGGCCAGGCGCAGCGCGGTGGCCCGTCCGATGCCACTGGCCGCACCGGTGACCAGCACCCGCCGGCCGGCGAAATCACGCACCACGGGTCTGCTCCTCCTCAGCCGCCGGCCCGGCCGCCCCACAGGGCGTGCAGCCAGAGGCTCTCGAGGATCTCCACGGCGCGGTCGACGTCGCGGTCCGGGCCGGTGAACAGCGACTCGCCCGAGAGGGTCAGCGCGGTCGCCGCCGAGAGCGTTCGCACCAGGCCACGGATGTCGTCGGTGATCGGGTCGGCGGTGCCGCCGGCGATCTCCGCCTCGACGATCGGCACGATCTGATCGGTGACGGCCTCGTTGTGGCGGTCCAGGATGTCGCGGATCTCGGCGTCGGTGCCCCGGGCGCTGTTGCAGGCCGACATCACCGGGTCGTTGTGCGCGTAGACCGCGGCGGCCGTGCCCACCATCCGCTTGGCGAACTGCTCGGGCGACTCCGCGGGACCGCGGGGAGCGAAATCGCCGGTGGCCTCGACCAGCTCGGCGGCCACCTCGCCCAGAATGTGCGCCAGCACCGCGTACTTGGAGTCGAAGTAGAAGTAGAACCCGGACCGGGCGACCCCGGCCCGATCACTGATCGAGCTCACCGACAACTCGGCGAACGGCTTCTCCTCGAGCAGTTCCCGGACGGCGCACACGATGGCGTGGCGCTGACGGTCGCCCCGCCGCTGCGACCCGCCACCGGTTTCCGGGGCGGATTCCGGCTGCGCAGTCACTGTTCCACCTTGCACCACGCCGAGGCTCCGGGGAAACTTGACAGCCGTCAAGTCACCCCGCCAGGATTCTGCCAACGTCTGTCAACCAGGAGCTCCGATGGCCATCAGCACCCCGCACTACCTGCTGGACCAGGCCCGCCGCCGGCTCACCCCCACCATGAACACCCTCCCCGGACTGGGTGTGGTCGACCGCAGGCTGCGCGAGCGCGAGTGGCCGCAGTTCGTGCTGGCCGAGCCACCGGCGGGCAGCGGCCTCAAGCCGGTGATGGGCGACACCGGCCTGCCGGTCCTGGGCCACCTCATCGAGACCTTCCGCGGCGGGCCCGACTACGTGCTGGAGAGCTACCGCAGGTACGGGCCGGTGCACTACGCCCAGACGCCCGCACTCGACGCGGTCACCGCTCTTGGGCCGGACGCCACCCAGGAGGTGTTCACCAACCGCAACAAGGACTTCTCGACGGTCGCCTGGCAGACGGTCATCGGACCGTTCTTCAACCGGGGACTGTTGCTGATGGACTTCCAGGAGCACCACTACCACCGCCGGATCATGCAGGAGGCGTTCACCCGTACCCGGCTGGCCGGCTACGTCGGGCACATGGACACCGTCGCCGCCGAGGTGGTCCGCCGATGGCCCGCCGACGACCGGCGATTCCTGTTCGGGCCGGCGGTCAAGGAACTGACCCTCGACATCGCCTCGGTGGTGTTCATGGGCCACCGGCCCGGCAGCGACCGCGAACTGGTCACCAGGATCAACCGGGCCTTCGCCACCACCACGCGCTCGGGCGGCGCGATCATCCGCAGGCCGGTGCCGCCGTTCAAGTGGTGGCGCGGGTTGCGGGCGCGCGCGGTCCTCGAGGACTACTTCGCCGCCCGCGTCGCCGCCCGCCGCGACGCCGAGGGCACCGACATGCTCACCGTGCTGTGCCACACCGCCGACTCCGACGGCAACCGCTTCACCGACTCCGACATCGTCAACCACATGATCTTCCTGATGATGGCGGCCCACGACACCTCGACCTCGACGCTGACGACGATGGCCTACCACCTCGCGGCCGACCCGGCCTGGCAGGACCGCTGCCGCGACGAGGGCGCCCGGCTCGGGGACGGCCCACTGGACATCGAGGCGCTGGAGAAACTGGAGAGCCTCGACCTGGTGATCAACGAGTGCCTGCGGCTGGTCACCCCGCTGCCGTTCAACGTGCGACGGGCCGTCCGCGACACCGAGATCCTCGGCCATTACATCCCGGCCGGCACCAACATCAACCTGTGGCCCGGGATGAACCACCGGCTCGAGGAGCTGTGGACCGAGCCCGCGCGCTTCGACCCCGACCGCTTCGCCGAGCCGCGCTCGGAGCACAAGCGCCACCGCTATGCGTTCGCCCCGTTCGGCGGCGGCGCTCACAAGTGCATCGGCATGGTGTTCGGCCAGCTGGAGGTCAAGACGGTGATGCACCGGCTGCTGCGGAACTACCGGCTGGAACTTCCCCGCCCGGGCTACCAACCCCGCTACGACTACGCGGGGCTGCCGGTGCCCATCGACGGGATGCCCATCGTGCTGCGGCGTCTTCGGCGCTGAGCCCCGGGCTCAGGCGCCGGCGGCGCATCAGGCGGGGTCAGGCAAGAGCCAGGAACAGCCGTTCGAGCTCCTCTTCGGTGAGCGGCGTGCGGTCGCCGGAGGCGGATTCGCCGAGAACGCATTCCCGCAGACCCGTCGCGACGATCTTGAAGCCGGCCCGGTCCAGAGCCCGGGACACCGCCGCCAGCTGGGTGACCACGTCCTTGCAGTCGCGGCCGGACTCGATCATCGCGATCACACCCGAGAGCTGTCCCTGAGCGCGGCGCAGCCGGTTGAGCACTGCCGCGATCGCGTCCTCGTCGCCGACCATCGCCGAGGCTACTTTCGCCCGGCGTCGACGAGCCGGGAGACGATCGTCTGGGCGTCGCAGGTGGCTCCCCTGTTGTAGGGCAGCTTGGCCAGCATCATGCCCATCCCGCAGGTGTTGGACACCGCGGCGAAGACCAGGCCGGAGCCGATGAGGAAGGCCACCCACTTCAGGCCGGGAACGAAGATGCTGGCGAGAACCGCGATCGCCACGATCGAACCCGCTGCCAGGCGGACCTGCCGCTCCAGGCTCCACCGCTGGGTGCCCGTCCGGTTCACCTCGAAGCCGCGGGCCTCCCAGGCGTTGATGCCGCCGTCGAGGACGTGCACGTTGCCCAGGCCTGCCTTGCGCAGCGTCTCCTCCGCCTGCGTCGCGCGTTGCCCGGACTGGCAGACCAGTACGACTTCGTCGTCGAGGTGCTTGCGAATCTCGTCGCGGTGCTCGCGCAGCAGGTCCAGGGGGACGTTGTACGACCCGGAGATATGGGAGGTCTCGAACTCGCCCGGGGTGCGCACGTCGAGGATGCGGGGCGGGTTGTCCGAGCTCAGCATGCCGTTGAGCTGAGCGGCGTTCAGAACAGCGGGGGCAGTCATATCTCTTGTCTCCATATACCTAAGGGGGTATGTTTTCATTCACTATAACCATACCCAGGGGGGCATGCACAAGTCCAGCAACCCAGGGGAATAAAATACCCCCGGGGTACTTGTTAGGTCATGGGTGCCGGACCAAGCACCCACTGCAAACGAAAGGACCCGCTATGTCCCCCGACGCGGCCACCGTCGACCTCACCGCGGCCGACTTCGAGTCGACGATCTCCGGCAACCCGATCGTACTGGTCGATTTCTGGGCGTCCTGGTGTGGTCCGTGTCGCTCCTTCGCCCCGGTCTTCGAACGCTCAGCCGGCGCGCATCCCGACGTGGTGCACGCCAAGGTCGACACCGAGGCCGAGCAGCAGCTGGCCGGCGCCCTGCAGATCCGCTCGATCCCGACCATCATGGCCTTCCGCGACGGGGTGTTGCTCTTCGCCCAGCCGGGAGCGCTGCCGGCGGCCGCGCTCGAAGAACTCATCACCAAGATCAAGGACCTCGACATGGACGAGGTCCGCGCTGAGATCGCCGCCCGGGCCTGACCGGTCCCGCCAGACCCAGCAGACCCCACACCAGGGAGAACCATCATGTGCTTTTCCGTTCAGTGCCCAACCTGCCACAAGACCACCTGGGGTGGTTGCGGGCAGCACGTCGACGACGTCATGACCTCGGTGCCTCCGGCCCAGCAGTGCACCTGTCAGACCGCCACCGCGACGCAGCGCTGACCCTGCCCGCGCACGGAGCCTTCCGCTGCGGCGAGCACCGGCAACGGAAACCCGGAGTCGCTCAGCGGAACGGGCTGTCGCCGGCCGCGACGGCCGCGCCCAGTCCCATCAGGGTGACCGCCGAGGCGTGCAACCGCTCGCCGGCCTCCCGGGTCGCCGCACCGGCGAGATAGCGCACCCAGGTGCCCTCGATCACCACGCCCAGCTTCAGGCACGCCAGGGCGGTGTACCAGTCGAGATCGGCGGTGGGCGGCCCGCCGGCCGCCAGGTAGGCCTCCAGCAGTTCCCCACGGCAGGCCAGCCCGCCCAGTTCGGCCAGGTGCCCCGCCGACCCCAGCGGATCGGGCGGCACCGGCCAGCAGACCAGCATCCAGCCGAGGTCGAGCAGCGGGTCGCCGATGGTGCACATCTCCCAGTCGACGAACGCCGCGACGTCGGGTACGTCGCGGCGCAGCATGGTGTTGTTCAGGTGGATGTCGCCGTGCACGATCCCCGGCCGGTAGTCCGACGGCCGGTTGTCCTGCAGCCAGTCGGCCAGTTCGTCGACGCCGGGCAACGAGTCGTGGGCGTATCCCTGCTGACGGCGGTAGGACTCGACGGCCGAACGCCATTGCGGCACCTGGCGCTCCAGGAAGGACCCCGGCCGGCGCCACCGTTCCAACTCGCCGCCCTGCCACCGCGCCTGCCCGAGCCGGGCGGCGGCCGCCGCGTAGTTCAGACCCACCCGGTGGCGCATCCGGGGGTCGGCGAGGTAGGCCGGCGCGATCTCGTTGCCCGGGTTGAAGCCGTCGACCTCCTCCATCAGGTAGAAGACCACCCCGAGCACGTCGAGGTCCTCGCAGGCGGCCACCAGCCGCGGGTGCGGCACGTCGCTGCCGGCCAGGGTGCGCAGCACCGCGATCTCCCGCAGCATCGTGCGGTCGCTGTTGGGCCGCGGGTGCGGCGGCGGCCGGCGCAGCACCAGGGGCCGGCCGTCGATGCGCAACCGGACCACGACGTTCTGCGAGCCCCCCGTCAGCGGTTGGACGTCACCGACCGCCGAACCCAGGCCCTCGGCGCGCACCCAGGCGGCGACCGCCGCCGTCGCCGCCTCATCGAGGGTCCCGGTGACGCCGGGCACCATCGGCTCGGGCACGCTCAGCAGATCCGCGGAAGCTGCTCGCCGAGTTCACGTTCGACCACCCGGGTGGTGCCGAACGCGGTGCGGGCCACCACCATCCCCGGATGGTCCTCCACGACGCGCCCGATCAGGGCCGCCCCGGTGCCCTCCGGCCGGGAGCGCATCGCGGCCAGCACCGCCTCGCTGTGCGCCGGGTCGACGACGGCGACCATCTTCCCCTCGTTGGCGACCTGGAGGGGATCGAGCCCGAGGAAGCCGCATGCCGAGGCCACCGTCTCGGGCACCGGGATGAGGTGTTCGTCGAGTTCGACGCCGACACCGGCGGCGCGGGCGATTTCAGCGGTGGCCGCCACCAGCCCGCCGCGGGTCGGATCCCGCAGTGCGTGAAGGCAATTCGGCTCCGCACCGGCATTCGCCAACCCCGCCAGCATCGCCGCCACCAGGCGGTGCAGCGGCGCACTGTCGGTGGTGACCGTCGTGCCGAAGTCGATGCCCTCCCGCACGCTCATGATCGCCACGCCGTGCTCGCCGATGTTGCCCGAGACCAGGATGTGGTCGCCGGGCCGGGCCCGCTGCGGGCCGATGTCCACCCCGTCGGGGACGACGCCGACCCCGGCGGTGTTGATGAACAGCCCGTCGGCGCCGCCCTGGCCGACCACCTTGGTGTCGCCGGCGACGATGTCCACCCCGGCCGCGGCGGCGGCTCGGCCCATGGTCTCGGCGACGGCGCCGAGGACCTCGATCTCCAGGCCCTCCTCGAGGATGAAGCCCGCGGTCAGCGCCAGCGGCTGGGCGCCGCTGCAGGCGAGGTCGTTGACGGTGCCGTTGACGGCCAGGTCCCCGATGTTGCCGCCCGGGAAGAACAGCGGGTTGACCACGTAGGAGTCGGTGGTCAGCGCGATGCGCCCGGCGGCGACCGGGAGCACCGCGGAGTCGCGCGCCACCCCGGACGAGCCGAACGCCGGCCAGAACAGGTGCTCGATGAGTTCCTCGGAGAGGATGCCGCCGCCGCCGTGGCCCAGCACGATCCGCGTGGTCTCGCGCAACGGCATCGGGCACACCCAGTTGGTGGGGTCGGGCAGGGCCGCCCCGCTGCTGCCCCGCGCCTCAGACACGCGCGGAGGACTCCAACCGCCGGAACTGGTAGTAGGCGGCGCAGGCGCCCTCGCTGGAGACCATGGTCGCCCCCAGCGGCGTGCGCGGGGTGCAGGCGGTGCCGAAGGCCGGGCACTGGTTTGGCTTGATCAGCCCCTGCAGCACCTCGCCGGCATGGCACTGGTCGGACTCGAGCACCTCCAGCCGGCCCACCCCGAACCGCTTCTCGGCGTCGAACTCCGCGTAGCGCGGGGAGAGCGTCCAGCCCGAGCGCGGGATCATGCCGATGCCGCGCCACTGCCTGTCGGTGACGGTGAAGACCTCGGCCAGCGTCTCCCTCGCGACGGTGTTCCCGGTGGCTGTGACCGCCCGCGGGTAGGCGTTGCGCAACTCGGCCCGGCCGGCCTCGAGCAGGTCGACCACCTGGCGGACCCCCTCGAGCAGGTCGAGCGGCTCGAAACCGGTGACCACGATCGGCAACCCGTACTGCTCGACGAGCGGGCCGTACTCGCCGGTGCCCATCACGGTGCAGACGTGGCCGGCGGCCAGGAAGCCCTGCACCCGGTTGACCGGCGAGGACAGGATGGCCGTCATCGCCGGGGGCACCAGCACGTGGGAGACCAGCATCGAGAAGTTCGTCAGACCCAGGCGCTGGGCGTGCAGGACGGCCATCGCGTTGGCCGGCGCGGTGGTCTCGAAGCCGACGCCGAAGAACACCACCTGCTTGCCCGGGTTGTCGGCGGCGACCCGGGTGGCGTCCAGCGGCGAGTAGACGATGCGCACGTCGCCGCCGCGGGCCCGCACGCCGAACAGGTCCGCCGAGCTGCCCGGCACCCGCAGCATGTCGCCGAACGAGCAGAAGATGACGTCGTCGCGGGCGGCGATCTCCAGCGCCCGGTCGATCATCTCCAGCGGGGTGACACAGACCGGGCAGCCCGGGCCGTGGATGAACTCCACGGCCCCGTCGAGCAACTGGTCGATGCCGTTGCGGATGATCGAGTGGGTCTGGCCGCCGCAGACCTCCATCACCGTCCAGGTTCGCGTGGCGCTGCGCCGGATCGCGTCCACCAGGGTCCTGGCGGCGACCGGGTCGCGGAACTCGTCGAGGTACTTCACGCCGACTCCCGGCCCTGGCCCTCGACCCCGGCCAGCTCCTCCTCGAGAATCCCCAGGTCGTGGAACATCTGCAGGGTCTCCTGCGCCGAGGCCTCGTCCAGGCGGGTGATCGCGAATCCGGCGTGGACGATGGTGTACTCGCCGACCGCCATGTCGGGCAGATAGGCCAGGCAGACGGTCTTGGTGGTGCCCCCGAAATCGACGCACCCCATCCGGGTGCCGGACTCCTCCCAGACCTCGGTCAGCTTGCCGGGGATTCCGAGGCACATAGTCCGTTCCTTTCCGCCGTGCGGCGTACCTGCAGCGCCGCCGCCACCACCGCCTGGCCCAGCGCCAGACCGCCGTCGTTACATGCCACGATACGGTGCGTGAGCACCTCGTAGCCGCTGTTGGTCAGAGATTGCCGAAGGCCCTGCAGCAGTAGCCGATTGGCGAACACGCCCCCGGTCAGCCCGATCACGCCGATCCCGGCCGCCCGCGCGCAGTGCCCGGCGGCTGCGGCGGTGGCCCGCACCACCGCCTGGTGGAACCCGGCGGCGAGATCGGCCCGCGCGCGGCCGGAGCGCAGGCCGGCCACGACGGCGGCGATCACCGGCGCCGGGTCGAGCACCGCGCCGTCGACGCCGAAGTCCAGGGCGGCCGGCTTGCCGCGACGGGCGAGGTGCTCGAGTTCGACGGCCGCCTGGCCTTCGTAGCTGACCTCCTGGCACACGTCGAGCAGGCTGGCGACCGCGTCGAAGAGCCGGCCCATGCTGGTGGTCGGCACACAGCCGGCGCCGGCCGGGATCTGCTGGGCGAGCACCGCCAGACCCGCCTCGCCCACCGCCGCGACCGGAGGCAGGTCGGCGTCCCAGTCGATGCCGGCGCGGGTCAGCAGGTCCAGTGCGATACGGGCGGGCTGGCGGGTGGCCCCGTCGCCGCCGGGCAGGGCGAAGGGCTGGAGGTGCCCGACCCGGGTGAACTCGGCCGGGTCGTGCAGCGCCAGCAGTTCCCCGCCCCAGATCGTCCCGTCGGCTCCGTAGCCGGTCCCGTCGTAGGCGACGGCGAGCACCGGGCTGTCCAGCCGGCCGTGCTCGGCCAGCAGCGAGACCGCGTGGGCGTGGTGGTGCTGGACGGCCAGCACCGGCCGGCGGCGCGCCCAGCGGGGGGGCGCATACCCGGGGTGGGCGTCGCAGGCGATCAGCGCGGGGGGCTCGCCGGGCATGAA
>CAYXOM010000112.1:0-1878 GCA_964466565.1 uncultured Mycobacterium sp. | reverse complement strand
GCCGATCCCGGCGCCGCCGCCGAGCACCGCGGCCACAAGTCCGGCAATCTGCTCGGCGGCGAACTCGCGCACCGCCGGGTCGGCGGCCAGGGTGGCCAGCAGGCCCGCCGCGGCTGCCGACGCGTCATCCAGCGCCTGCAGGACCGCGGCGTCGGCCAGGAAGCCGGCCAGCGCGACCGGGAGATCCGGGCCGAGCAGGCCGGCCAGCGCGGCGTCGAGGTCGAAGCCGGACCCGACGAGGCCGGCGAGGAACTCCGCCACCGCCTCCGGGCCGGTCGGGAAGTCGACCGCCCCGAGCAGCGGAATCAGCGCCGCAACGAAATCGGGGTCACCGAGGGTCGACCCCAGCCAGGAGGCCGCCGCGTCGCCGAGGGCGTCGCGGACCGAGGACGGCAGCCCGCCCAGTGCGGCGCTGTCGGCGATCACCCCGGCCAGGCCGGCCAGCAGGGCCTCGTCGGCGGCCAGGGCCGCGATCGTTGCGGGCACCGCGCTGAAGTCGCCGAGCAGCCCGGCGCGCAGCACCTCGAAGCCGGCCGTCGCCAGCGCCGGGGCCAGCTCGCCGAGCCCCGCGCCGGTGAGCCAGTCCCGCAGCAGCGCGGTGACCGGCTCGGCGAAGTCGTCCACCGCCGCCGGGCCGTCGAGCAGCACCGTCACCACCAGCGGGCCCAGTTCGGCCGCGCGCGCCCCCAGTGCTGCGCTCCCGGCGTCGGTCACCAGTGCGGTCAGTGCGGAGCCCACATTCGGGTCGGCGAGCACACCGCGCAGCGCCAGGTTCATCGCGGAGCCGACCGCCGCGGTGATGTCCGGGTCGGCCTGCAGCGCGCGCCAGAGGGTCAGTGCCGCCCCGCCGATGTCGGAACCCGAGAGCGCGGAGACCGTGAAGTCACCGGCCAGTCCGGCCAGAACGCCGGCGGCGGTGGCGAATTCGAGCGGAAGGAAGTCCAGCGCCCCGGTCAGCGCCGCCGTCACGGTGGCACCGACGGCCTCGGTCAGCGCTGCGCTGCGCAGCAGGGAACTCAGGGCCGGCGGCAGCGCGGACAGCGGGTCGTCCGCCGACGCGATCTGCCCGGCAGCCCCGGCCAGTGCCGCGGCCACGCCGGGCTCGGCCAGCAGGTCGCCTGCCAGCCGGTCGATCAGCGCGCCCAGGCGTTCACCGATCTGGGCCGCTACCCACCAGTCGGCGGCGCGATCACCCAGCGCCGCGGCATCGGCGGCCACCGGCAGCACTGTGGAGAACAGCCGGGAGAGGTCGCCGGCCACCGCCGCGGCGAGCCCGGCGTCTCCGGTCAGGTCGGCGATCCAGTCGGCCGACGCGGTCCCCAGCAGCCCCAGGACCTCGGCCGCGTCGTCCAGGACGGCCCCGGCCGCGCCGCTGACCGCCGCCTCGATCGCGGCCGCCACGGCGTCGCCACCCAGTAGGAACTCCAGCGCGGCAGACAGTTCCGCCACCGGGTCGGCGGCCTCGGCTACCTGTCCCGCGGCCTGCGCGACCGCCTCCGCAAGGCCCGGCGACCCCAGCAGATCGGCCGCGAGACCGTCGAGCAGCGCGTTCACCCGGTCGACGACCCGGGCCTCCTCCCAGAACCCCGATGCCGCGCCGCTGAGGCTGTCGAACAGGTCGGCGGCGCTCGGCGCGCTGTCGAGGACAGCGATGGCGACCGCGGCGCCGGTGGCCGCGGCCGGTCCCAGAGCCCGCGTCAGCCAAGCCGCGGCGGAATCGCCCAACCCGGACCGGATCGGCTCGGGAAGCCCGGAGAGGATCTCGAGCCCGGCGATCCGGGCGGCGAGCAGCACGGCCGGGTCGGCTTCGGGGGTCGTGACCTGTGCGGCGGGCCCCCCCCCCGGAGCCGGCGCGGACAGTTCGCGCCGGCTCGCCGC
>CAYXOM010000111.1:0-3231 GCA_964466565.1 uncultured Mycobacterium sp. | reverse complement strand
CACCTCCCGCACCTCCCCCGCCGCCTTCGGCCGGCGGCCCGGTATCGCCCGCCCTCGGTGCGCCGCCCGGGCCCGTCAGCTGACACGGCGCGCCCACCGGCCCGCGGCGGCCGCGGCCTAGACTCGGGGCAATGCCCGAGAACACCTCCGAACTTTCCCAGGCCGTGCGCTCCGCGCTGGCCAAGGTGATCGACCCCGAACTGCGGCGGCCGATCACCGAACTCAACATGGTCAAGGGGGTGGCGATCGGCGACGACGCCGCCGTGCACGTCGAGATCTACCTGACCACCGCGGCGTGCCCGAAGAAGACCGAGATCACCGAGCAGGTGACGGCGGCGGTGTCCGACGTCCCCGGCACCGGCGCGGTCTCGGTGTCACTGGACGTGATGAGCGACGAGCAGCGCACCGAACTGCGCAAGCAGCTTCGCGGAGACACGGCCGAGCCGGTGATCCCGTTCGCGCAGCCGGGGTCGCTCACCCGGGTCTACGCGGTGGCGTCGGGCAAGGGCGGCGTCGGCAAGTCCAGCGTCACCGTCAACCTCGCCGCGGCGCTGGCCGACCGCGGTCTGGCGGTGGGGGTGCTCGACGCCGACATCTACGGACACTCGATCCCGCGGATGATGGGCACCGAGGACCGCCCGACCCAGGTGGAGTCGATGATCCTGCCGCCGGTGGCCCACGACGTGAAGCTGATCTCGATCGCCCAGTTCACCCAGGGCAACACCCCCGTGGTGTGGCGCGGGCCGATGCTGCACCGGGCGCTGCAGCAGTTCCTCGCCGACGTCTACTGGGGCGATCTCGACGTGCTGCTGCTCGACCTGCCGCCGGGCACCGGCGACGTCGCCATCTCGGTGGCCCAACTGGTCCCGTCGGCGGAGATCCTGGTGGTGACCACCCCCCAGCTCGCGGCCGCCGAGGTGGCCGAGCGGGCCGGGGCGATCGCCCTGCAGACCCGGCAGCGCATCGTGGGCGTGGTGGAGAACATGTCCGGGCTGCTGATGCCCGACGGGAGCACCTGGGAGATCTTCGGAGAGGGCGGCGGACGCCAGGTGGCCGACCGGTTGACCAGGGCCGTCGGCGCCGAGGTGCCGCTGCTGGGCCAGGTTCCGCTCGATCCGGCACTGGTGAGCGCCGGAGACTCCGGGGTGCCGCTGGTGCTGTCGGCGCCCGACTCGGCCGCCGGAGCGGCGCTGCGCGGCATCGCCGCCGCGCTGGCCGCCCGGCGGCGCGGCCTGGCCGGGGTGTCGCTGGGGCTGGGCCCCGCGGGGCGCTGAGCCCGCGGCGCGGCGCTCAGGTGGCGTCGGCGTCGAACGGCGCGGGCGCGCCGGGTGCCGGCGGCTGCTGGGCCTGCGGCCCTCGCGCGCTGTGCGGCTTGACCTTCGGCTCGTCGAACTCCCCGGTCAGCCAGGAGTCGTCCCCGTCGAGCAGGTGCTTGGTCAGCGCCGCGCGCGGCGTCATCCCCCGCAGCTTCTGCAACTCGCTCAGCGGCTTGCGCACATCGTCGAACTCCGGGCCGAATTCCTCGCGCAGTTCCCTGGTCGCTCCGCTGAGGTAGTCGCGGGCCTGCCGGATCGCGCCGGTGGTCCAGCGGACGGCGCCGGGCAGCCGTTCCGGGCCGAGCACCACCAGGCCGACCATGACCAGCAGCAGCATCTCGCCCCACCCGACGTTGGCGAACATCGCCTCAGTTGTCCGCGACGGGGTTCACCGTCAGGGTGACCTTGCGGCCCTCCCGCATCACCTCGACGGGCGCGTCCTTGCCGATCGCCAGGGCGCGAACCGCCACGACGAACTCGTCGGCGTCACCCACCGCGCGATCGCCGACCTTGACCACCACGTCGTTCTCCAGGATGCCGGCCTTCTCGGCCGGCCCGCCGGACTTGACGTTGGCCACCTGGGCCCCGGAGGCCAGATCGTTACTCACCGAACGGGCCGAGACGCCGAGCGTCGGATGGGCGATCTTGCCGTCCTTGATGAGCGTCTCGGCGGTGACCTTCATCTCGTTGACCGGGATGGCGAAACCGAGGCCGCTTGCGCTGTCGGACAACGACTTTCCCGCGGTATTGATACCGATCACCTCGGAGTTCATGTTGATCAGCGGGCCACCGGAGTTGCCGTGGTTGATCGAGGCATCCGTCTGCACCGCGTCGATCACGGTGTCGGTGTCCGAGGACTCGCCGGACAGCGGCACCGGACGATTGAGCGCACTGATGATCCCGGTAGTGACGGTGCTGCGCAGGCCCAGCGGAGCCCCGACGGCCACCACCTCCTCGCCCACCCGCAGGTTGTTGGAGTCGCCGAGGCGGGCCACCGTGAGGTTGTCGACGTTGTCGACCTTGAGGACGGCCAGGTCGGTCTTGGGGTCGCGGCCCACCAGGTTGGCCGGCACCTCTCTGCCGTCGTTGAACACCACCCGCATGGTGAACTTGGCGGGGCTGGAGGCGGCTTCGGAGATCACGTGGTTGTTGGTGACGATGTAGCCGCGGCCGTCGATCACCACTCCCGAGCCCTGCGACCCGGAGTCCGAACTCTCGGTCTCGATGGTGACCACCGAGTCGGCCACCGACGCGGCCACCTGGGCGAACCTGCCGGCCGGCGCGTCCCCGGCGTCGGAGGTCGACAGGGTGACCTTGGAGGTCGTGAAGGCCTGCACCACCTCTGCCGTCGTGCGCCCGACCCAGCCGCCGAGCAGCCCGATCAGCAGGGCGGAGATGCCCAGCACGGCCAGCGCGGTGTAGGACACCCGCCCGCCGAAGAGCACCTCCCGGACGCCGAGCTTGCCGTCATGGGCGGGGGCGGCGGCGGCCTGCGGGCGCTGCAGCGCGGGGGAACCGAGCGCGGCGCCGGCGGCCGGGTCGCGCCAGGGGTCACCCGGGTCCTCGGCCACAGTCCGGGCGTCGAGGGCGACGGCGTCGGTGGGGTGGCGCTGCAGCGAGTCGGCGGCCGGGTGGGGCCGGCCGAACGCCTCCTGCAGGACGGGATCGGCCGGCTTGTCGGCCGGGGTGAATTCCTCGGATCGCCGGAAGCGCGCCGGGCGCAGGGCCTCGGCCAGGAACGAGCCGCGCACCCCGCCGGGGCGGCCGAACGCCCTCGTGGCCTGCGGGTCCACCGGTGGGCGCTCGACCGGCCGGGGCGCCAGGCGGTGCCCGCCGCCCGGAGTGTCCTTGTCAGGGCTCACGTTCAACCTCAATCCACCTGCTGTGGGTGCTCTTGGGACTGGCCGCTGCCGCC
>CAYXOM010000110.1:0-9954 GCA_964466565.1 uncultured Mycobacterium sp. | reverse complement strand
GCTGGCCCGCCGCTGCGAGGAGCACCTGGCCGGGGCCCGCGCCCGGATCGAATCCGCTCTGGAGGGCCGCGACGACGGCTGATCGGACGGCGCTGCCTGCCGCGGTGCGCGCGATGGCCGGTCGCGGACCGCGGTGGTCCCGTTGGGTCGAGGGCCTGCCCGCCGCCGTCGGCCGGCTGACCGCTCGGTGGGACGTGGCCCTCGACGGTCCGGCCACCCACGGGCACTGTGCCCTGGTGCTGCCGGTGCGCAGGCATTCCGGCGCACCGGCGGTGCTCAAGATCGCATTCCCCGACGAGGAATCCGAGCACGAACACCTCGCGATGCGCCGCTGGTCGGGGGAGTCCGCCGCGCGGCTGTTCGCCGCCGAACCGCGCAGCCGGGCGCTGCTGCTCGAGCGGCTGTCCACCCGCGACCTGAACAGCCTCGACGACCTGTCGGCCTGCCAGGTCGCCGGTGAGCTCTACGGCCACCTGCATGTGGCACCCCTGCCGCAGCTACGCACCCTGAGCCACATCGTCGACCGTGCGACGGCCGGACTGCGCCAGCTGGACAGGGCGGCACCGATCCCGCGCCGGCTGGTCGAGCAGGCCATCACGTTGGGTGCGGAGCTTTCCGGCGGCGGCCCCGGGAACAGGCTGCTGCATGGCGATCTGCACTACGGCAATGTGCTGGCGGGCGTACGGCAACCCTGGGCGGTGATCGACCCCAAGCCGGTCAACGGCGATCCGCACTACGAGATCGCGCCGCTGATCTGGAATCGGTGGCCTCAGATCGCCGGCGATGTCCGCGCCGGCGTCCGGCGGCGGCTGCGGGCGGTGGCCGAGGCGGCCCGGCTCGATGAGGACCGGGCCAGAGGATGGCTGCTGGTGCGGATGGTGCACAACGCACTGTGGGCGGTCAGCGGCGAGGACGAACCGGGCCAGGATTGGTTGACCGTCTGCATCGCGGTGGCCAAAGCGGCTGCGGACTAGGCGATCTCACGCCGGCGGTCCAGCCACCACACGACCGCCATGTGCGGCACGGTCAGGGCCAGCAGCAGGCGCAGGACCTCGGCGAGCACCGCCGGGGGATCGGGCGCGTTGACGGTGAACCAGGCCAGAGCGGCGAGGACGACCAGCGCGGCGGCCGACATGGGCGCGGCGAGTCCGGCCAGCCGGCGCCACGCCGCTGCCACCCGGCCCCGCGCCAGCAGGTCGGCGCAGCCCGGCTCTTCGGTCAGCAGTCGGGCACAGTGGCGCACCGCATGCCAGCCGCCGAACCATGCCGCGAACGCCACCAGCGGCGGCGCGAGCAGCCCGAGCGCCCCGATCAGCACGATGTCGAGCGCGCCGGCACCCCGGCCCGCGCGCAGAGCGGCCGTCACCGCGACCAGGGCCGCGATCAGCCACAGCCACAGGATCGCGGTCCGGGCGGCCGGCGACCCGATCAGCTGGGCCAGACCCGGCGAGACCGCGGTCGCGACGCCGCTGAAGTGCTCGCCGGAGCGGACCAGTGGCAGCAGCAGCGCGCCGGAACCCGCGATCGCCAGCGCCACGGCGATTCCCGGCGGGGGCCGCCAGCCGGTCAACTCGGCGGTGAACTCCAATTCGCCGAGCCCGAAGTGCACCGCGCTCACCAGCACGACGGCCAGCAGCGCGACCGGACCGCCCCACCGCAGCACGAGCCATGCCGCCGCGGCCAGGCAGGCGTAGACCAGGACGACCGGAACCAGGGACCGGCCCGCCAGGCGCATCGCCACCAGATGGTCGATCCCGCCGTGCGGGACGCCGGCCAGCAGGCCAAGCCCGGCGATGACGAGCACCGCGGTCGAGGACAACGAAGGCACCCCGAGGACATGTCCGGCCGCAAGGAGCAGGACCACGATCACCAGCAGCCGTGACCAGAGCGCGGCGGCCGCCAGCGGAGCCCGAACGACCGGTTCCGCGGCGGTCACTTCGACCCGATCGGGCACGGGGACCTGCCTTCGCTGCGTCAACGGGCGACCGACGGGCGAAGACTAGCAGTCCACGGCCTCCCGGCCCCGGCGCCGACACACGGCCACGGCGCCGGTCGTGGCCTCGAAACCGGGGTCCCCGTACTACCGTTGGCCCGGGACCCGCACCGAAACGGGCACCGGCGGGAGACCCGGAAGCGAGGACAGCGTGAGCGAGCGCATCGCCGTTGTCGTGGGCGGGGCATCCGGAATCGGCTGGGCCACAGCGACGTTGCTCGCCGACCGAGGTTACCGGGTCACCGTCGCCGACCGAAACACCGAACTGGCCGGCCAGCGCGCCGGCGAACTGGGCCACCCGCACTCGGCGGCGGAGGTCGAGGTCACCGACGAGGACAGCGTGGCCCGCCTCTTCGACGGGGTCGCCGGGCGCGAAGGCCGCCTGGACGTCGTGGTGAACTGCGCCGGTTTCAGCGGCTTCGGGCTCATCACCGAACTGGACGCCGCCCAGTTCCGCTCGGTGGTCGACGTCTGCCTGACCGGCGGGTTCCTGGTGCTCAAGCATGCCGGCCGCCACCTCGGCGAGGGAGGCGCGGCGGTATCGCTGACCTCGCTGAACGCCCGCCAGCCCGCGATCGGGATGAGCGCCTACTGCGCGGCCAAGGCCGGACTGTCGATGCTGACCCAGGTGGCCGCTCTCGAACTCGGTCCCCGAGGTATCCGGGTCAACGCGGTGGCGCCGGGCTTCGTGCACACCCCGCTGACCGAGTCCGCCACGGCGATACCCGGCGTCGTCGAGGAGTACGTCGACAACACCGCCCTGGGCCGCGCCGGCACACCCGAGGACGTCGCCGCCGCGGTGGCCTTCCTCTGCTCGCCGGAGTCCTCCTGGCTGACCGGGGAGATCCTCGACCTCAACGGCGGAGCGCACCTCAAGCGCTACCCGGACATCCACCGGCATCTGACCCGACTGATGGGCCCGTGAGATGAGGACGACGCGGTGAAGACCGAGTTCACGCTCAACCAGAAGCGGGCACTGGCCGTCATCACGGTCATCGCGCTGCTGTTCGGCGCCTACTTCCTGCGCCGCTACTTCATGCTGATGGTGATCGCAGCGGTGGTGGCCTACCTGTTCAACCCGTTGTTCAACCGCCTCAAGGCCAGGGGCAGCACCGGTCTGGCCACGACGCTGACGGTGCTGGCCGCCCTGGCCACCGTCGTCATCCCGATCAGCCTGATCGTGGCGCTGGCCACCTTCCAGATCACCAACCTGCTCGGCGGCGTCGCCGACTGGGCCAGGACCGCCGACCTCAGCGCGCTGGGCGAGCGCGCGATCGCGTTCGTCAACGAGGCGCTGGCGAAACTGCCGTTCCAGGCTCCCCAGCTGTCCGCCGAGTCGCTGCGCGACACCCTGAGCAAGGTGGCCCAGACCGTCGGCGAGTGGCTGCTGCGAACGATCCAGGGCGCCGCCGGCGGCGCGATCGGGCTGATCACCTCGGTGATCATCTTTCTCTACGTGCTGATCTCGTTCCTGGTCAACCAGTCCGAGTTGCTGACGCTGATCCGGCGGCTCAATCCGCTCGGCGACGAAGTGACCGACCTCTACCTGGCCAAGATGGGCGCGATGGTGAAGGGCACCATCCGCGGCCAGGGCATCATCGCCCTGATCCAGGGCACTCTCGGCGCGATGTCGATCTACATCGCCGGATTCCACGACGGCTTCTTCATCTTCGCCATCTTCCTCACCGCGCTGTCACTGATCCCCCTGGGCAGCGGCATCGTCACGATCCCCTTCGGAATCGGCATGATGTTCTTCGGCCACGTCGCCGGCGGCGCGTTCGTGGTGCTGTTCCACATCATCGCGATCACCAACATCGACAACTTCCTGCGTCCGATCCTGGTGCCCCGGCAGGCCCGCCTGGATCCGGCGCTGATGCTGCTCGCGGTGTTCTCCGGGATCGCGATGTTCGGCTTCTTCGGCATCGTGCTCGGTCCGGTGCTGATGATCGTGATCGTCACGACCATCGCGGTCTACCTGGCCGTCTACCAGGGGGTGGAGATGGAGCAGCACCCCGAGGAGCCCCCCGAGCAGCGCCGCGGGCTGATCGCTCGCGCGGTCCGGCGGCTGCGCGGGACACCGTCGCCGGCGGCCGGGGGGCCGGCGGTGCCGGTCAGCCCAACCGCTCCCTGAGGAACTCGACCACCCGCTTGCGGGCCTCGTAGGCCGGTTGCCCGTCGGTCTCGCGTATCTCGACGGTGAGGACCGAGTGCGCCGACCGGCCGAAGCCGCCCGGGTTGCCCGGGGAGGAGTCGATCTCGATCACCTCGAAGGCGTCGCCGAGGCGCTCTTTGAGGGTGGCGAACCGCGCCGCCGGGGCCATCGGGTCCGCACTGAACCGCAGCCCCAGCGCGCACAATCCCCCGTCGGCGGCACGGCGGGCGATCACCGCCATCTCCGGTTCGGAGACCCCCGGGTCACGCCGATGGGCCGCGGTCAGCGGCAGCGGCACCGACGGCTGGCTGAGCACCGGAGCGAGCACACTGTCGTCGACCGCCGCGGCCAGTGCGAAACCGCCGGAGAAGCACTGCCCGATCACACCGACTCCGCGGCCGGGGGTGTTGGCGTTGAGATCGCGCGCCAGGGCGCGCAGGTAATCGGCCACCGGCCGGTCCCGGTTGAGCGCGAACGCGGCGAACTCCCTGGCCACGCACCCGCGCAGCAGGGTGGGAACCAGCGCGGGGCTGCGGGCCGACATGCCCGGGGTTCCGTACAGCGACGGGATGGCGACGGTGAAGCCGTTGTCCACCAGGTGGTTTCCCAGCGCCAGGACGCCGCGGTGCACGCCGGGCATCTCGGGAATCAGCACCACCCCGGGCCCCGACCCGCGGTAGTAGACGTCGTGGGTGAACCCGGCGGCGGTGAAGGGACGCGCGGTCCAACCGGTGAGGTCGGCCTCGGGCGGGTTGGTCGGCACCGATCAGCCCGCCGCCGCCAGCGGCGGCTGGGTCTGGGTGGCGGCGGCCAGGGTGCGGAAGTCCTCGGCGCTGCCGGCGCCGCTGATCGCCACCTGGGTCGGGCCGCGCGCGCTGTCCAGCCGGGTGGTCCACACCGGTTCGGAGTCCTCACCACCCCGGTAGACCACCCACGTGACGCCGTCGATCTCCTCGACGCCGGCGGGATAGACCTCGGGCTGGATGGACTGCACCAGCGCCGATTCGTCGGCGTCGCTCTGGGTGAGGCTGACGTACATCCGCGACGGCGCGATGTAGCCGACCCGGGTTGTCGCGGCGGGCAGTTTGGCCCCGGACGTCGGGTCGGTGCGGCCGGCCTCGATGCCGCCGCGGGCACCGGAGTTGGACTGCCAGCCCGCCGGCGGCCGGGGCAGCCGGACCGGGAAGCTCAGCGCCGCGGCGTCGGCCTGCAGCGCGGCCGGCGCGTCGTAGGTGGGCACGACCCCGTCGGCGGGCCCGGCCGGCCGGAACGAACAGGTGCCCACCAAGCCCGCCAGGATCAGGGACGCCACCACCAGCGGGGCCAGCGACCAGAACATGTCTCGGCCGTCCTGCAGCAGCCGAGGTTTGGGTGGCTTGGGGGCGGGCACGCCTTGATCACTCACCCCGTCAGTATCCCAGGTCTGGACCGGCGTCGCGGCTCTGGGACAATCTAGGCCCATGTCCAGTCCCCGCCGCCGCGAATCGCCGGATCGCAACCTCGCCCTCGAACTGGTCCGGGTGACCGAGGCGGGAGCCATGGCCGCCGGCCGGTGGGTGGGCCGGGGCGACAAGGAGGGCGGCGACGGCGCCGCGGTGGACGCGATGCGAGAACTGGTCAACTCGGTGTCGATGCGCGGGGTGGTGGTCATCGGCGAGGGCGAGAAGGACAACGCGCCGATGCTCTACAACGGGGAGAAGGTCGGCAACGGCGACGGCCCGGAATGCGACTTCGCGGTGGATCCCATCGACGGCACCACGCTGATGAGCAAGGGCATGCCCAACGCCATCTCGGTGCTCGCGGTCGCCGAACGGGGGGCGATGTTCGACCCGTCGGCGGTGTTCTACATGAACAAGATCGCCGTCGGCCCCGACGCTGTGGGAGTCATCGACATCACCGCGCCGATCGGCGAGAACATCCGCCAGGTCGCCAAGGCGAGGAAGTCGTCGGTGGCCGACCTGACGGTCTGCATCCTCGACCGGCCGCGGCACGAGCAACTGATCAGCGACGCCCGGGCGGCGGGCGCGCGGATCCGGCTGATCACCGACGGCGACGTTGCCGGCGCGATCTCCGCGTGCCGTCCCGATTCCGGCACCGACATGCTCGCCGGGATCGGCGGGACCCCCGAGGGCATCATCACCGCCGCCGCCATCCGCTGCATGGGCGGGGAGATCCAGGCCCAGCTGGCACCCACCGACGAGGCCGAGCGCCGCCGCGCCGTCGATCGCGGGCACGACCTCGACCGGGTGCTGCGCACCGAGGACCTGGTCTCCGGCGAGAACGTGTTCTTCTGCGCCACCGGGGTGACCGACGGCGACCTGCTCAAGGGCGTCCGGTTCTACGGCGGCGGCTGCACCACCCAGTCGATCGTGATGCGGTCGAAGTCCGGCACGGTGCGGATGGTGGAGGCCTACCACCGGCTGTCCAAACTCAACGAATACTCCGCGGTGGACTTCACCGGGGACACCTCGGCGGCGTATCCCCTTCCCTGAGAAAGGCAGTCGATGAGCGCGCACACCTCCGGCGACGGCGAGTACCGGATCGAGCACGACACCATGGGCGAGGTCCGGGTCCCGGTCCACGCCCTGTGGCGAGCCCAGACCCAGCGTGCGGTGGAGAACTTCCCCATCTCGGGCCGCGGGCTGGACCGCAACCAGATCCGCGCCATGGCGCTGCTCAAGGCCGCCTGCGCCCAGGTCAACAAGGACCTCGGCCTGCTGCCTGCCGAGAAGGCCGACGCGATCATCGCCGCCGCCGGGGAGATCGCCGACGGCCGCCACGACGACCAGTTCCCCATCGACGTCTTCCAGACCGGCTCGGGCACCAGTTCGAACATGAACGCCAACGAGGTGATCGCCTCGATCTGCGCCGCCAACGGTGTCACGGTGCATCCGAACGACGACGTCAACATGTCGCAGTCCTCCAATGACACCTTTCCCACCTCGACCCATATCGCCGCCACCGAGGCCGCGGTGCGCGAACTGATCCCGGCGCTGGAGGTGCTGCACACCTCCCTGACCGACAAGGCCCGCCAGTGGCGCACGGTGGTCAAGAGCGGGCGCACCCACCTGATGGACGCCGTCCCGGTGACGCTGGGCCAGGAGTTCGGCGGCTATGCGCGGCAGATCGAGGCCGGCATCGAACGGGTCCGCGCCTGCCTGCCACGTCTGGGCGAACTGGCCATCGGCGGCACCGCGGTGGGCACCGGACTCAACGCGCCCGACGGGTTCGGCCAGAAGGTGGTCGACGTGCTGGTCGCCCAGACCGGACTGGCCGAATTGCGAACGGCCAAGGACTCCTTCGAGGCCCAGGCCGCCCGGGACGGACTCGTCGAGGCCTCCGGCGCGCTGAAGACCATCGCGGTGTCACTGACCAAGATCGCCAACGACATCCGCTGGATGGGCTCGGGCCCGTTGACCGGGTTGGCCGAGCTGCACCTGCCGGACCTGCAGCCCGGCTCGTCGATCATGCCGGGCAAGGTCAACCCGGTGATCCCCGAGGCTGTCACACAGGTGGCAGCGCAGGTGATCGGCAACGACGCGGCGGTCACGGTGGGCGGCCTGTCCGGCGCCTTCGAACTCAACGTCTACATCCCGATGATGGCGCGCAACCTGCTGGAGTCCTTCACCCTGCTGGCCAACGTCTCCCGGCTGTTCGCACAACGATGCATCGACGGGCTGCGGGCCGACGAGCAGCGGCTGCGCCGGCTTGCCGAGTCCTCCCCGTCGATCGTGACCCCGCTGAACTCCGCGATCGGCTACGAGGAGGCCGCCGCGGTGGCCAAGGAGGCGCTCAAAGACCACAAGACGATCCGACAGGCCGTGATCGATCGGGGGCTGATCGGCGAGAAACTGTCGGAGGCCGAACTCGACAAGCGCCTTGACGTGCTGGCCATGGCGAAGGTCAAGGACGGGGACTGAGTCCGGATCGCTCCAGGGATCCCACACCCGGCCACGCCGTCAGGCTGTGCAGCACCAGGCTCACCGTCACCGTCACCACGACCACGACGCTGATCGTCGTCGGCTCCGAGACCTCACCGCCCAGTTCACCCTGCACGACCAGCAGCCCCAGCACCACCGTGCCGATACCGCGCGGGCCGAACCAGCCGACGAACCGGCGCTCGGCTCCGGGCAGACCACTGCCCAGCAACGCCAGCGACACCGCGACGAGGCGCACCGCGAACACAGCGATGACCGCGAAGAGCACAATCTGCCAAGTGGCCTGGCGCCAGCCGTCGATCACGGCGAACGCGCCGAACATGGCGAACACCAGAAGCTCGAGCAACTGCCCGGCGGCGTCGGAGACCGTGGTGGGCGGTGCCTCACGCCCGGCGCGGCGGACGACGAACGCGAAGGCCAGCCCGCCGGCGTAGGCGGCGACGAAGCCGCTCGCGTGCAGCCGCTCGCCCACCTCGAAGCAGATCAGGGCCAGGGCGAGGGTCGCCAGTTGGGCCCAGAGGTCGCTGACGGACGTGCGGCGCTGCGACCATGCCAAGACCAGTCCGCCCACCAGCCCGATCGCACCGCCGGCCACCAGCGACACGATCTCGGTGGAGAAGATGAACCACGCCCAGTGGCCGCCGCCCCGGCCCTGGTCTGCCGTGGCGCCGCCCAGCGCGATGAAGAGCACCGCCAGGGCGAAGCCGTCGTAGAAGCCGCTCTCCACCGACAGTGCGTGCCGCACGCGCTCCGGAACCCGGCGGTCGGAGACCAGAACCTCGATCAGCGCGATCTCGGTGGGCGCCACGATCGCCGCCAGACACACCGCCTCCCAGAACGGAAGCACCGGCAGCAGCACCAGCGCCGTCAGCAGCCCGAGCACCAGGCTCACCGGAATACCGATCGCCAGCAGCCGCAGCGTGACCGGGCCGTGGGAACGGATCCGCTCGACGCCGAGCTTGGCGGCCTGATTGAACAGGATGACGGTCAGCGCCACCTGGGCGAGCAGGGTGTAGCCCCCGGTACCAGGGCCGGCGTCGAGGAGATGGAATCCGAAGGGACCCAGTGCCATTCCGAGCAGGATGAAGATCAGTGCGGGCGCGATGTAGCTGCGGTGGACTCGCTCGGAGAACAGCGCGTAGCCGAACACCAGGACGGTGAGGACCAGCGGGGTGGCGTGCTGCACTTCGGTGGCCCTCCGCAGCTCACGGCAGTGCGCCGGGGCTGAACTCCTCCAGCATCTCGGTGACCAGTGCGGCGATCGGCGACCGCTCGCTGCGCATCAGGGTGATATGCGCGAACAGCGGATGGCCCTTGAGCTTCTCGATGACGGCGGCAACCCCGTCATGGCGGCCGACCCGCAGGTTGTCGCGCTGGGCTACGTCGTGGGTCAGCACCACCCGCGATCCGGAGCCGAGCCGGGACAAGACGGTCAGCAGCACGTTGCGCTCCAGGGACTGGGCCTCGTCGACGATGACGAAGGAGTCGTGCAAGGAGCGGCCCCGGATGTGGGTCAGCGGGAGCACCTCGAGCATCCCGCGGGAGAGCACCTCCTCGAGGACCGCGGGACTGGCCAGGCCCTCAAGGGTGTCGAAGACCGCCTGGGCCCAGGGGCCCATCTTGTCGCTCTCGCTGCCGGGCAGGTACCCCAGGTCCTGCCCACCGACGGCGTAGAGCGGCCGGAACACCACGACCTTGCGCTGGCTGCGCCGCTCGAGCACGGCCTCGAGACCGGCGCACAGCGCCAGCGCGGACTTGCCGGTCCCGGCCTTGCCGCCCAGCGAGACGATCCCGACCGACTCGTCGAGGAGCAGGTCCAGGGCCACCCGCTGTTCGGCCGAGCGGCCGCGCAGCCCGAACACCTCGCGGTC
>CAYXOM010000109.1:0-5810 GCA_964466565.1 uncultured Mycobacterium sp. | reverse complement strand
GCCGCGGCGGCGGGGTCGGCGAACCCGGCACGGGTGCCCGTGGCCACGACGGTGCCCGACGGGCCGCTCAGCACGAACGACGGCTGGGCGTCCGCGGCGCTCACGATGCGTCGGGCGGCGGGGTGGTCAGGCCCAGCGCGCTCAGCTGGCGCAGGCCGTACTCGAAGCCGCACACCGCCACCGCGGCGGTGCCCAGGCCGTAGCGGGCACCCTCGCTCAGCGGCTGCTCGAGCCAACGGGTCAACACCGCCCGGGAGAAGTGGCCGTGGCTGACGAACACCACGTCGCGGTCGGCCATCGCCTCCAGCGCCAGCGCCACCGCGCGGTCGGCCCGGTCGCCGACCTCGGCCACGCTCTCCCCGCCCGGACAGCCCGAGTTCCACAGGAACCAGCCGGGGCTGATGGTGCGGATGTCGTGGGTCGTCATGCCCTCATAGTCGCCGTAGTCCCACTCGGCCAGCACCTCGGTGATCTCCTCGACGGCCAGCCCGGCCAGTTCCGCGGTGACCAGGGCCCGCCGGCGCGGGCTGGAGAACACCAGCGGGTCGCGCAGATCCAGGCGGGCGAGGGTACGTGCGGCCTGCTCGGCCTGCCGGCGGCCGGGATCGGTGAGGTCCAGATCGGTCACGCTGGTGTGCTTGTGGTCGCGCGACCACTCGGTTTCGCCGTGCCGGAGCAGGACCAGACGGTGGGCGCCGACACTCACAGCCAGTGATTGTGCCCCAAGGTGACAGGATGGTTCCCGTGAAGCGCATCCTGGCGGTGGCCAATCAGAAGGGCGGCGTTGCCAAGACCACCACGGTGTCCTCGCTGGGCGCGGCCTTCGCCGAGGCCGGCAAGCGGGTGCTGCTGGTCGACCTCGACCCGCAGGGCTGCCTGACCTTCTCGCTGGGCACCGACCCCGACAAGCTCGACGTGTCGGTGCACGACGTGCTGCTCGGCGAGGCCGCCCCCGAGGCAGCGCTGGTGCAGACCCCGGAGGGGATGACGCTGCTGCCGGCCAACATCGACCTGGCCGGCGCCGAGGCCATGCTGTTGATGCGGGCCGGGCGCGAGTACGCCCTCAAGCGGGCCCTGGACAAGCTCGAGGACTACGACATCGTCGTCATCGACTGCCCGCCGTCGCTGGGCGTGCTCACCCTCAACGGCCTGACCGCGGCCGACGAGGTGATCGTGCCGTTGCAGTGCGAGACGCTGGCCCACCGCGGGGTCGGACAGTTCCTGCGGACCGTCGCCGACGTGCAGCAGATCACCAACCCCGGCCTGACTCTGCTGGGTGCGCTGCCCACGCTCTACGACGCGCGCACCACCCACAGCCGCGACGTGCTCTTCGACGTCGCCGACCGCTACGACCTGCCGGTGCTGGCCCCGCCCATCCCGCGCACGGTGCGCTTCGCCGAGGCCAGCGCCTCGGGCTCCTCGGTGCTGGCCGGGCGCAAGAACAAGGGCGCGGCGGCCTACCGGGAACTGGCCGACGCCCTGCTGCGGCACTGGAAGACCGGCCGCGCGCTGCCCGAGTTCACCCCCGAGGTCTGAGCCCTCTAGCCCTCCGGCGCGAGCCGGTCCATCGGTTCGAACAGCGAACGAACCGGGCCAACCCACTCCGCCACAATCCGGTCGGCGTCGGAATTCGTTCCCCCGCAGGCCATTGCGCTCACCGCGTAGCTCACGGTGCCGCCGTCGGCGACGGTCAGGGCGAAGCCGGTCCCACCGGTGCACCCCAGTTCCGGTTCGGTGACCACCACCTCGCGCACCCGGGGGTAGGACGCCGACACCTGGTCCCAGGCCGCCGGGGTCATCGGCGCGCTGCGGTCGGCCAGCACGTCGCCGTAGCTGTCGACGACGATCCGGGCGGTCTGGCGGTCGAAGGTCAGCCGGAAGCTGCGGTGATGCGGCGGGGGTACCGACGAGTCGTGGAACTCATAGGTGATCGAGGCGGTCGGCGTCAGGGTTTGCGACATCGTCTGAGTATCGGTGCCGCGCCCCGCCGGCCGGAATGTTTGACCGCGGGGTCCGGGCGGGCATCCTTGTCATGAGCGGCCGGCCGGCCGAGCAGGACCACGAGGACCACGAGGACCAAGAGGAGCTGTCATGAATGCCACCCAGGTGACCGATCGCACCCGGATGTTCGCCCGGGTGCTGGGCCCGTTCCTGGTCATCGTGCCACTGGCGGCCGCGCTGCACGCCCCGCAGATGCACGCCCTGCTCGCCGACTTCGGGGCCAACCCGCTGTGGCCCTGGGTGGTGGGAGCGTTCGTGCTGCTGCTGGGTCTGGTCGTGGTGGCACTGCACACCTCGTGGTCGGGTCCGGCGGCGGTGATCGTCTCCGCCGTCGGCTGGCTGATGGTGCTGCGGGGGGTGCTGCTGCTGACCTTCCCGGCGGTCTTCATGACCGCCGCCGACGCGGTGATCGGGACCAACCTCGTGTGGCGCGTCGGCTACCTGCTGCTGGCACTGGTCGGGCTTTACCTGAGCTATGTCGGCTGGCGCCCGGTCGCCGACCGGGCCCCGGTTCAGGTCCGCTGAGGGCCCGGGTCGGTCAGTCTCAGGCAGCGGCAGGCCACCGCGGCCAGCAGTGCGGCGATCTCGGCGTCCGGTTTCGTCGGGGTCAGGATGTAGCTGATGCCCAGCCGCACCACGGTGTCGACCGTCAGCGCGACGTCGGCGGGGTCGGCTTCGGGCCACTGGGCCCCGACCCACTCTCCGAGGATCCCGCCGGCCTGCTCGAACAGCGCTTCGCCGCGGGTGGTGAGCAGCGGCAGCAGCGACACGTCCCCGCCGTTGGCGGGGGTGCGGGTGAGGATCGTCTGCAGCATCGGGTTGTCGCGAGTGGCCGAGAGGATGAAGCCCGCCGCGTCGGCCACTCCGGCGGCCAGGTCGCGGGGGTGGGCGGCCAGCCGCTCCCGCAGTTCGGCGAAGAACGCCGAGGCCTCCCGCAGCACCAGGGCCTGGCCCAGGTCGTCCTTGGTGCCGAACTCGGCGTGCAGGCTCTGCCGGCTGACGCCCACCGCCGCCGCGACCGCGCCCATCCGCACCGCGGCCCAGCCCCGGTCGAGGACCACCTGGCGGGCCGCGTCGAGGGCGAGCGCGCGCAGCCGGGACCGGCCGTACGCCCGGGTCTCGGCGCGCAGGTCGGTGGCGGTCACCGGGCCAGGGTACGACAATTCAGGATTTTTGATCAAATTGATTGACACTTCTCAATTTATGTCAGATGCTGATGCCATGACCGCTGCGCTGACCCGGGCCGAGCGCCCCTACGACCCCGCCGACCTCTCCTCACTGGAGTTCTGGTCGGGCACCGCCGCCGACCGCGAGCGGACCTTCGCCGAGTTGCGGGCCCACCGGCCGATCTCCTGGCATCGCCCCGTCAAGAACGGCATGTTCGAGGACCCCAACGACGAGGGTTTCTGGGCGGTGGTGCGGCACGCCGACCTCGTCGAGGTGACCCGCCGGCCGGGTGACTTCCTCTCCGGCCGCGGCATCACCTTCGAGTCGCTGCCGGTGGAGGTGCTCGACGCCGCCCAGGGTTTCATCGCGATGGACCCGCCCCGGCACACCAAGATCCGCCGTCTGCTGGCCGCGGCCTTCACGCCCAAGCAACTGGCCCGCATCGACGAGCACATCGTCGCCAACGCCCGGCGCATCGTCGACGGTATCGCCGACAAGGGCGAGGTCGACTTCGTCTCCGAGGTGGCCGCGCTGGTCCCGATGCACAACATCTGCGACATGGTCGGCATCCCCGAGGAACACCGCCGCACCATCGCCTACGAGTCGCAGTTCGCCGACGGCTGGCGCGACCCCCGGTTGCTGCAGGGCGCCGACCCGCTTCAGCGGGTGTTCCAGACCGTCACCACCGTCCACGGCGTGGCCCATGAGCTCATCGCCGCCCGGCGCCGAAAGCCCGAGAACGATCTCATGACCGCCATGGTGCAGGCCGAAGTCGACGGCGAACGGCTGACCGACGACGAGATCTCCTCGATCTTCGCGCTGCTGATCATCGCCGGCAACGACACCACCCGGCAGTCGACCTCCCACGGCCTCAAGGCGCTCACCGACTTCCCCGACCAGCGGGCCTGGCTGATGGCCGACATCGACGCCCGCATGCCGCTGGCCGTCGAGGAGATCATCCGGTGGGCCACCCCGATCATGACCTTCCGGCGCACCGCCGCCCACGACACCGAACTGGGCGGCCAGCAGATCACCGAGGGCGACAAGGTCATCATGTTCTACTCCTCGGCCAACATGGACACCGAGGTGTTCGATCACCCCGAGCGGCTTGACCTCTCACGCTCGCCCAACAAGCACGTCGCGTTCGGCGGCGGCGGCATCCACCACTGCCTAGGCGCGCAGCTCGCCCGCCGGCAGCTGGCCGCGACGTTCCGCGAACTGCTGACCCGGCTGCCCGACATCCACTCCGTCGGCGAGCCGGAGTTGGGCAACGGCAACTTTTTCCATACCGTGATGAGCATGACCGCGCGATTCACCCCCGAACCCCGATGAAGGTCGTCGTCGACCGCGGCCGCTGTTCGTCGATCGGGCTGTGCGAGGCGATCGCCCCGGACATCTTCGAGGTCGGCCCCGACGGCGCGCTCAACATCGTGGTCGCCGACGTCCCCGAGGAGCGCCGGGGCGACGTCGAGCAGGCCTGCGCGGACTGCCCGACGCAGGCGCTGAGCATCGAGGGTTAGGGACAGTCCCGGCCGGGTCAGGCCGGCCGGTAGCCGGCCAGCGCCGGGCCGCGCTGTTCGATCACTGTCGACCCGCTCACCTTGGGCAGCACCGGGCCGGGTCCGGGCGGGTGCGCCAGCGCGATCAGCCGCTCCTGGGCGCCGTCGGCCGGGTCCACCACCGCCAGGCCGCCCCGCACCGGCACCAGCAACCGGCCGGCCATCATCGCCGCCGGGCCCAGCGGAGCCAGTTCGCCGGGCTCGTCGAGGGTGTAGCGGTAGTCCAGCCGATTGCCGAACACCAGCACCGCCGACCCGCTCCACCAGGTCAGGTAGTCCCCGGCCCGGCCGACGGCCGGGACCGTGCCGACGGTGGCCGGCGAGCGCAGCGGCGTGCTGGATACCCGGGTTCCGGTGTCGTCGTAAACCACCACCTGGGGACGCGGGGTCGGCAGGTACACCGCCGCCGAGGTGCCGGCGACCATCAGCACCCGGGCGTCGGAATCCGGCGCCAGCCCGGGCAGCGGCACGTGCTTGGCGGTCGGCTCGTCCTCGTTCTCGCCGGGAATCAGCAGGGTCAGCCGCGGCTCGGCGCTGTCCGGGCAGATCTCCAGGACGCCCACCGCGGACTCGCTGGCCGCCGCCGACATCAGCGCGCAGCCCCGGCCGACGGCGGTGTTGACCGGCTTGACCCGCGCGTCGATCTCGCCGTAGGACAGCATCCGCACCAGATCCGAGCGCCACAGCTCCAGCCGGGTCGGCCCCGCGGAGAGCACCGCGCCGCCGTCGGAGGACAGCACCACCCGGTCGTCGGCGTAGCTGGTGCGGGTCGGCCCGCGCGCGCCGGTGGCCGCCTTGATCGAGCTCACCTGCCCGCAGCCCCGCACGTCCGGGTACACCGCGACGGCCAGGTCGTAGACATAGGACACTCCGCACAGCGGGGCGTCGCGGGCGAACAGCCAGCGCTGCTCGCCGGTGGTGGCGTCGCGGCCGGTCATCTCGCGGCCCTCGCCGCCGACCACGGTGGTGCCGATCACCACCGGCGCGGTGGTCATCGGGCTGGCCGCGGTCCAGGCCGGCACCAGGGCCTGCGGCACCGCCTCGGCGGTGTCGACGGGGGGCGCCGCCGCCGCCGCCGGGCGG
>CAYXOM010000108.1:0-14446 GCA_964466565.1 uncultured Mycobacterium sp. | reverse complement strand
GCGGCGCCGGCGACCGCGGCGTCGGCGGCTTCGGGGTCGGCCGCCGGGTCGGACATCTCCGCCACCTGATCAGTCTCGGCGGGTTCGGGGTCGGTTTCGGTCTGCATCCCCGCCGGGGCCGAAGAAGCGGCGGGTGCCGGGATTTCAGGCCCGTCGTCCATCACCGAGAGACGGTCGGCCGGAAGGCTGCGTGGTGCCACTGCGCGGACGCCACGGGTCTGCTGGGAGGCAACTGATGGGGCCTCGGCATCAAGGTCCTGTCCGGCAGCGGCGGCCTGCAGTCCAGCAGGCACCCCGGTCAGACCGGCGAACATGGCCGAGAGGTGGCGCTCGACCACCGTCCGCATGGCGTCGATGATGATCAACGGTGGACCGAGGGGCGCTGTCACGACCTTGACGGCGTTGTCCAGGGCGCCCTCGAAGTCACCGAGCACCAGTGCCCGCAGGGTCTTGTAGATCAACACCGGTTCGGCCGCCACCATCGCTCCGGCGGCGAACGCCGCGGCGACGGCCTCGCGCCCGACATAGGTGACGTCATCGGCAAGGGTGCCGACAAAGTCGTACACGGCGGGTATCACGGTCGCGTCGATGTACGGTTTCACGCCCGGCAGTACGAGCGCGTTCCCCGGCGCCTGCGCCGGAGTAGGCCCGATGGTGGTGAGATCCAGTCCCGGCGGCAGGGCGAAGGTGAGTGGTGGCAGGTCGGGCGTGGGCGGGACGTACGAACTCCATGCTGCGGTCAGTTCCGGTTCGGTGACCACCGCGACCCCGGCGACGAAGGCCTCGACGATGGCATTGGTGCCCCGGTAGGCGGCGTCGGCCGCGAGTGCCGAGATGAGATCCCTGATCACCGCGAACGGGTTGACGCTGGCCGCCTCGGGCGCGATCGCGTCGAGAAAGGCCGGATCGAGCATGCCGACCATGTCATCGCCGCCGGAGGACAGCGCGACGGCGGGAATCTGGATATCGGCACGCGGGGCGACGACGATCGGGTTGGCCACCACCACGCCGGAGGCCGCCAGAGCGACACCCGTTGTCAGGATGGGACCAAGGACCCTACCCACTGGCTTCACCGCCTTCGTCGTGTTGGGCGAAGGCTACCACACCTGAGAGCAAACTGAGAGGTATCTGTCCCGGGTCGGACGCCGAAGCGCGAAAAGGCCGCCTACTCTTCGTCGTCGCCCGAGTCGCCCGAGGCCTCAGGCGCGGCGTCGTCGGAGGCGGCCTCGGTCGCCGCAGATCGGATCTCAGACTCGACATCCTGTTCGGCGGCCTCGACACCATCGGTGATCGCCGCGGCCTCGACCGCCTGGGCCGCGTCGGCCTCGGCGACGGCAGCGGTCGGGGCCGGTGTCGGGTCGAAGGGCGGATTGAGGATGCCCAGGCCGTCGGTGTTCGGCTCGCCCACGGTCAACAGCGCGTCGTTGACAACGGTCCGGACGCTGGGCACCACGATCGTCGACTCACCTTCGATGTCCTCGACGATGCCGACCCCGACGGTGAGCTTCTCGATCGAGCCCAGTGTGCCGTCGGGCCCGAGAAACCCGTTGACCGCGGCGTTCCAGGCACCCTCGAAATCCCCGCCGGACAAATTGGCCACAACCGCGGAGACGGTCTCGACAGCCTGGGAGAACAGATAGGTTGGTATCCCGATCGCCGCGCTGGCGAGGTTGCCGATCGTGATCGGCGCGAGACCGCCGAACACGTTGCGCACGTTGGTAATCACGTTGTCCACGATGTAGCCGATCGCGCTGAGTGCGGTTCCGACCCCAGCCTGCAGCGGCGCGACAACCTGGTTGATCAGGATCTGCAACGCCGCCTGCGGGTCGCCACCGATCAGGGCTCCAGCCGCTTCGACCAACGCCAACGGAGCGCCGAACACCGCGGCAGCTACCCCACCGCCGAGCGCGGCGACACCGGAGATCCCGGCGAAGGTGTAACCGGAGAGGTTGCTCACCGCGGCGTTGAGCGCACCGAACGAGACCCGACCGGCGACATCCGGGATGACGCCCACGAAGCTGGGCTGGTAGAAGAGGTCGTAGGGAAAGGTGTCACTCGGCCCGGGGAAGAAGTAGTCCGGCGTCGGGGCCTGGCTGAAAACGGAGGTATTGGCGGCCTGGACCACCTGCCCGATGGCGATGACCGGGTTGACGAACTGGGTGAGGCTAAAGGCCGCGCTGACCCGTTGCAACGACGGCAGCGGGTGGGGATGCACCACCGGGGTGACGACGACGGCGGTGACGCCGAGGGCGGCGACCCCGGCGACCAGCTGGGAGCGGAGCGAGATCTGCATGGGTTTCCTCCGAATTGGCAGTGCGGGCTCTTCGGATACTACCTGAGAACGGGCTGAACGACATAAGGCGCGGTGGGTACCGTGATCCACGGCTAGCCCGATAGGCACGGCCGTGCTCCAGCAAAGTGGAAAATCAACCGCCATCTGTTGACTGGCCGGGTATGGCAATTGCGCCTTCGGTCCGACGGCACCGCGCGACCGCGATCCTGAAAAGCTGCTGTGCCGGAGAGGGCAAAGCGCCCCTCCCCCGAAGGGGAGGGGCGCCTTGTCGGGGCGATGCGGGGGTTATTACTCCGCGGCGTCGTCCGACGCGGCCTCGTCGGCGCCGGCCGACTCCTCCGCGGCGGCGGGAGCGGCGTCGTCCGCGTCGCCCGCCTCGGCAGCCGGAGCCTCCTCGGCAACGGCCTCCCCGGCTGCGGCCTCCTCGGCAGCCACCTCAGCCTCGACAGCGGCCTCAGCCTCGGCCACCACAGCCTCAGCCTCGACAGCGGCCTCAGCCTCGACAGCCTCGGCCACCACAGCCTCAGCCTCGACAGCCTCAGCCACGACAGCCTCAGCCACGACAGCCTCAGCCTCGACAGCCTCAGCCTCGACAGCCTCAGCCACGACAGCCTCAGCCTCGACAGCGGCCGCCTCGGCGGGAGCCTCGACCGCCGCGAACGGCGGAACGAACGAGGTTCCCGCCGCAGTGGCGACGGCCTTGACACTCGCCTGCACCAGAGTGCGGGTGCTCGGCACGAAGTCCGGCAGGCTGCCGACCCCGGCTCCGAAGGTCAGGTTGTTGATCACGCCCGGGACTCCTTCAGGGCTCAACAGCCCGGCCACGGAGGCGTTCCAGATGTTCTCCAGGTTGCCGGTAGAGATCGCGGTGAAGATACCCTCGACCGCTGTCTGCCCGGCGGCCAGGAACGCAGCGCCCTGCCCGATCACTGCCTCGACGAGCGTCGGGATCGACTCGAACACGGTCTGGGCGACCGCGAAGGCCCGGGTGGCGATGGATCCGATGATGTCGACCGGGATGGCGATCGCCAACTCGAAGACGTCGACGACCGCGTCGAACGCCGCGGTGATCGTCGCAGTGATGTCGGGGAGGATCTGGTCGAACTGGCCGGTGATGATGTCGTTGAAGATGGAGACCCCCAGGTCGACCGGCAGCCACGCCAGTCCGGCCGCAAGACCGCCCACCGCGAGTCCGAGGTCCGCGAGCAGTGTCAGGTAGCCGATCTGGTTGTTAACCACCTGGGTGATGATCGGGAAGCTGTCGGACAGGATCTGCGGGACGATGCCGACGTTGACGTACCCGCCGAGTTCCGGTGCAACCAGAGCGGCGTTGGTGGTGTCGTCGATGCCCGCGAACGGCCAGTTGACCAGTCCGCTTCCGCTCGCCACGGTGTCGGCGTTGAGGAGGTAGTCCACCGTTTGCCCGACGTTGGCCAGCAGGGCGGCGATCGGGTTGTCGAACGACATCATCGACACCGCGTCGGTGCGCAGGGCCGAGAGGTTGAGTTCGGGGGTGACGACGGGGGTCATGGCGACCGCCCCCGCGCCGACGACCGCGGCGGTGCCGGCGATCAGGTGGGAGCGAAGTGAAATCTGCATGGCTGAAGCCTTTCCGAGGGAATACTGCAAGACACTGTCGGAATGAACAATACCTGAGAACAAGCTGAGCGGACACACCTCCCGCGCGGCTGCCCCGTAATACTTGATTCTGCAAATTCTCTGGCGGGGGTCTCATGCGTTGCCAACACCAGCTTCTCTGGGCGCTGAACAGCGGATATATCGTCAGCGGTAAGCGGGATGAGCTCCAGCGGGCTGCTTCCATCCGTGGAGAATTCATCGAGGAAGACCGCGCCTGCTCGGTGGCGCAACAGTCCATCAATCTGAGAGAACAACGGTCACGACCTATGCCAACGCTGACAGGAAGCCCGGCCCAACCGAGGGAGTCACCCAGTTGCCCAACTCGCCGCTCGGCCGCGGGCTGGACCGCGAAGGCGGTGGCCAGGTTGGCCTCCGCCTTCTCGATCACGTAGGTCGCCGCCCGGACGATCGAGGTTGGGAGAGAGCGGAAAGATGCAGGTTGGCGTCATTATCCAGGCTCTCGTGATTACCCAGATTCTACGGCGACGTCTCCAGAGTCATTCACAGTCATTCACAGCCTGAACGCCGGCGATCCTCGTCGCCGTGAACGTTCCGACGCCCGGGCCTACCTCGATCACTGCGGCGTTTCATTGCGGAACTCCGCGTGCGGCAAGGCGCCCCTCCCCGGACGCGAAGGGGCGCCTTGCCGAGGCGTCGCGGGGTGACTACTCCGCGACGTCGTCCGAGGCGGCCTCGTCGGCGCCCGCCGACTCCTCGGCAACGGCGGGTGCGGACTCCTCCGCGTCGCCCGCCTCGGCAGCCGGAGCCTCCTCGGCCGCCGGAGCCTCCTCGGCCACGGCCTCCTCGGCAGCGACCTCCGCCTCGACCCCGGCCAGCGCGGCCTCGACCCCGGCCAGCGCGGCCTCGACCTCAGCGCCGTCCACAACCGGGGCGGCCTCCTCCCCGGTCACCGCGTCGTCCGCCACCACGGCAGCCGCCTCAGCGACCGCGTCGTCCGCCACCACGGCAGCGGCCTCAGCGACCGCAGGCCCAGCCTGGGCCGCAGCCGGCAGCGGCGGAACCGGCTCGTTCGTCAGCGCCTGACCGGCGATGACCGTGGTCCCGGTCAGCTCGGTGCGCAGACTCGGGACGAACGGGCTCGTGATGTCCGACGGATCAGTCAGGGCGCCGGTTCCCACCGACAGGTTCACCAGGCTGCCAAGTACGCCGTCCGGCCCGAGCAGGCCCTCGACGGCAGCGTTCCAGGCGCCTTCCAGGTTCAGCGACGCCAGCGCTGTGACCGTGTTCACCACGGCGTTGACGGTCTGGAACCCGGCCACACCGAGGCCGAATAGTGCGGTCTCGACCGAGGAGAGCAGGATCGTGGGGAGCGCCGCGAAGCCGGTGGCCAGGTTCGCCAGCACGTTTTCGACGACGTAGGTCGCAGCTCCCACGATGCCGTCGAAAGCAGTGGTGATGGGAATGACGATGTTTGTGTTGATGATGTCGAGGATGTCGACGGGGTCGCCGTTGATCAGATCCACCACCACCTCCACCAGGGAGAGCGGCAGGCCGAAGGCCAGCGCGCCAGTAAGGGCGCTCAGGTCCTCCAGAGCCTGGACTCCGGCCAACCCGTAGCCCGACAGGTTGGAGCCGATCGCCGAGATCAGCGGCAAGCCCGCGACATCAACGGAGCCACCCAGAGTGGTCAGGGTGCTGCCGTTGAGCAGCTGCGGAATCACGCCGAGCGGGCTCTGAAACGACACCAACCCCGGAACGCTGGAGATCGGGATCACCGGGCCGGCCGAGGTGCCCAGCAGTGCGTCGCCCAGAACGCCCAGGGTGTCGCCCAGCACGGTGAACGGGTTGGCCAGGGCGGCCAACTCGAGATTTGCCGCCACCCGCTCAGCGGAGATCAGGGCCTGTGGTTGAACGGCCGGGGTCACCGCGATTGCGGCGGCACCCGCGACGGCGACACCAGCCGCCAGCTGCGAACGAAGTGAGATTTGCATAGAACGTTTCCTCCGGTGGGGAAGGTGGCACTCGACGATTACGGGATCGACAGTACCTGAGAAAAAACTTAACGTCGACCGCAGCCTTCACTGAGTCGATGCTTGCAGGATTCTGAGAACTGGTGCGGCGAACTGCGGACGGCACACCAGGAGGTCAGGCAGCAGCGGGTCGGGCCGGTTGTAGCGCAGCGGTGAGCCGTCGATGCGGGAGGTGTGCAGGCCGGCCGCCCGCGCCACGGCCACCGGCGCGGCGGAGTCCCATTCGTACTGCCCGCCGGCGTGCACGTAGACCTCGGCGCGCCCCTGCACCACCGCGGCGACCTTTGCCCCCGCCGATCCCATCTCCACCAGCGTGCCGCCCAGGGCGTCGCGGACCGCCACCGCCACCGCCGGCGCCCGGGTTCTCGAGACCAGGATGCGCGGGACCGCCGCCGGCAGCGGCGGCGCCGGGACGGCGGGTGTGGCCAAGGTGACCCCGCGGGCCGGCAGCGTCACCGCCCCAGCCGCGAGGTCGCCGTTGCGCCACAGCGCGACGTGCACCGCCCAGTCGTCACGGCCGGGTTCGGAGAACTCGCGGGTCCCGTCGAGCGGGTCGATGATCCACACCCGGGCCGCGTCCAGCCGGGCGGGGTCGTCGCCGGCCTCCTCGGAGAGCACCGCGTCACCCGGACGGGCCCGGGCCAGTTCGGCGGCCAGGTAGTCCTGCGAGCGCCGGTCGCCCTCGTCCTTGAGCACGGCGGCGGGGGCGCCGGCCAGGTCGGCCCGGACGGTCAGCAGCACCTCGCCGGCGCCGGTGGCCAGCGCGGCGGCCAGGTCGTCGTCGCTCATCCGCCGAGCATCTCGAGGACACGGCGGGCGAGGTCGGCCGCGGTCTGCTCCGGGGTCAGCCGCAGGTCGGGGTTCTGCGGCGGCTCATACGGGCTGTCGATGCCGGTGAACTGGGCGATCTCGCCGCGACGGGCACGAGCGTAGAGGCCCTTGGGGTCGCGGCGCTCGCAGTCGGCCAGCGGGGTGTCGACGAACACCTCGAAGAACTCGATGCCCGCCTCGGCATGGACGTCCCGGGCCTGGGCGCGGTGCTCGGCCAGCGGGCTGATCGCCGGCACCAGGACGGTCAGTCCGGCGTCGGCCATGAGGGCGGCGACGTGGGCCAGCCGGCGCAGGTTCTCGGCCCGGTCGGCCATCGAGAAGCCGAGGTCGGCGTTGAGGCCGTGGCGCAGGTTGTCGCCGTCGAGGATGTAGGCCGGGGTGCCGTGCTCGAGCAGCATCTGCTCGGCGAGCACCGCCACCGAGGACTTGCCCGACCCGGACAGCCCGGTGAACCACACCGTGCGGCCGCGGGTGAGCCGCTCGGTCACCAGCGACTCGTGACGCACGGTGTTGGGCGAAGCCGCCCGTGCGGAGGACGGGACGGTGTCGCGGACCATGCCGGCGGCCACCGTGGCGTTGGTCTCCGGGTCGATCAGGATGAACGACCCGGTCGCGGGGTTGCGGGTGTAGGTGTCGAGCAGTAGCGGGACCTGCGTGCGCAGCGACACCCGGCCGAGCTCGTTGAGCTTGAGCGCGGTGGCGCTGGTGTCGCGGTGCAGCGTGTTGACGTCGAGGCGGTAGTCCAGCGCGGTCACCCGGGCCCGGGTGGTGCGGGTGGTCTGTTTGATCAGATAGTCCCGGCCCGGTTCGAGGGCGGCGTCGTCGGCCATCCAGCACACGGTGGCGTCGAACTCGGTGGCGGCCTCGGGCTGGTTCTGCGGGCGCGCCAGCATGTCGCCGCGGGAGACGTCGACGTCGTCGGCCAGCTGGACCGAGACCGCCATCGGCGGGAAGGCCTCGGCGACGCGACCGCCAGGCCCGTCGATGGCGGTGATCCGACTGGTCTTTCCGCCGGGCAGCACCACCACCTCGTCGCCGGGCCGGATGATCCCGCTGGCGACGGTGCCGGCGTAGCTGCGGTGATCGGCGTGGGCGCGGGTGTGCGGGCGGATCACGTACTGCACCGGGAAGCGCGCGTCGAGCAGGTTGCGGTCGCCGGCGACGTAGACGTTCTCGAGGTGGGTCAACAGCGGCGGGCCGGCGTACCAGCCGCCATTGTCCGACCGGGTGACCACGTTGTCGCCGTGCAGGGCCGAGATCGGGATGGTGGTGACGTCCTGGACGTCCAGCCGGGCGGCGAAGGCGTGGAACTCCTCGCGGATCCGGTCGAAACGCTCCCGGTCCCAGTCCACGAGGTCCATCTTGTTGACCGCCAGCACCAGGTGGGCGACCCCGAGCAGCGAGGCCAGAAAAGCATGCCGGCGGGACTGCTCGAGCAGGCCGTGGCGGGCATCGACGAGCACGATCACCAGCTGCGCGGTGGAGGCCCCGGTGACCATGTTGCGGGTGTATTGGATGTGCCCGGGGGTGTCGGCGATGATGAACTTGCGCCTGGGCGTGGCGAAGTAGCGGTAGGCGACGTCGATGGTGATGCCCTGCTCGCGCTCCGAGCGCAGCCCGTCGGTCACCAGCGCCAGATCGGTGTAGTCGCTGCCGCGTTCGCGCGAGGTGCGTTCGACGGCGGCGAGCTGGTCCTCCATCACGGCCTTGGAGTCGTACAGCAGCCTGCCGATCAGGGTGGACTTGCCGTCGTCGACCGATCCGGCGGTGGCCAGCCGAAGCAGCCCGGAGGACCGCGTCTCGTCCATCAGAAGTAGCCCTCCCGCTTGCGGTCCTCCATGCCGGCCTCGGAGATGCGGTCGTCGGCGCGGGTCGCACCGCGTTCGGTGAGGCGCGAGACCGCGGTCTCGGCGATGACGTCCTCGACGGTGGCCGCGTCGGACTCGACGCAGCCGGTGCAGGTGACGTCGCCGACGGTGCGGAAGCGCACCGAGGCCTCGAAAACCTCCTCGCCGGCGGCGGGCTGCAGGAACCGGTGCACGGCCAGCAGCATGCCGTCGCGGCGGAACACCGGCCGGCGGTGTGCGTAGTAGATGTCCGGCAGCGCGATGTCCTCGGCCCCGACGTAGGCCCAGATGTCGTACTCGGTCCAATTCGACAGCGGAAAGACCCGGATGTGCTCGCCCTTGCGGTGGCGTCCGTTGTAGAGGTTCCACACCTCGGGCCGCTGGGCCTTGGGGTCCCACTGGCCGAACTGGTCGCGGAAGCTGAACACCCGCTCCTTGGCACGGGCCTTCTCCTCGTCGCGCCGCGCCCCGCCGAAGGCGGCGTCGAACCGGTTCTCGGCGATGGCGCGCAGCAGGGTGACGGTCTGCAGCGGGTTGCGCGACGGCCCGGTGTCGGCAACCCGGCCGGCGTCGATGTCGTCCTCGACGCGTGCCACCACCAGCCGCAGGCCGTGACGGGCCACCAGCTCGTCGCGGGTGGCCAGCACCTCGTCGAAGTTGTGCCCGGTGTCGACGTGCATGACCGGGAACGGCAGCCGCGCCGGGGCGAAGGCCTTGATCGCCAGGTGCAGCATGACGACCGAGTCCTTACCCCCGGAGAAGAGCAGAACCGGCCGCTCGAACTCCGCGGCGACCTCGCGGATGATGTGGACGGCCTCGGCCTCCAGGGCGCGCAGCTGGCTCAGTTCGTACCGGCCCCCGGTCAGCGACTCCATGAGTTCCTCATAAATCCGGTCAAACTAACCAGCATTGCCCTGGTTGGTGGAACGTTAGCGGCCGTTTCCCCCGAGATCAACACCAGGGCTGCTCGGGTATCCCCGAGCACGACCCCGGTGTGGATCTCGCGGGGGTGCTAAGCGAGCGTGACCTCGGTCAGCTTCCCGGTCGCCACGTCGAAGACGAACCCGCGCAGCGAGGTGTGCAGCGTGACGAACGGGCTGGCCACGATGCGCCGCATCGACTGGCGCACGTCCTCCTCGACGTCGCCGAAGGACTCCGCAGCCCATTCGGGTTTGATCCCGGTCTCGGCGGCGATGTCGCGCTTGAAGTCGTCATCGGTGAAGGTGAGCATCCCGCAGTCGGTGTGGTGGATCAGGATGATCTCGCGGGTGCCGAGCAGTCGCTGGCTGATGGCCAGCGAGCGGATCTCGTCGTCGGTGATCACCCCGCCGGCGTTGCGGATCACGTGCGCCTCGCCCTCGGCAAGGCCGAGGATGCCGTAGACGTTCATCCGGGCATCCATGCAGGCGACCACGGCTACCGCCCGACTCGGGGGCAGTGGCAGCGGCCCGGAGAAGGTCTTGGCGTACGCGGCGTTGTTGGCCAGGTACTCGTCAGTGACGCTCACGGGGCTGACTCTCCTGTGGTTCGGGCTCGCAATCTCGCGATAGTAGACCGCGGCGCCCGGCCCGCGAACGGCTACGGTCGGACCAGGACTGCCGATGCCGGAGTAAGGAGGCGGAGATGATGGAACTCCCCGAGTGGGTGCGCCGCCTGGATCTGGCCCCCCATCCCGAGGGCGGCTTCTACCGCGAGACCTGGCGCAGCGATCTGATGCTGGACGCCGCTGTGCTGCCGGCGGACTACGGCGGGCCCCGAAACGCGGGCACCGCCATCCTGTTCGTCCTGATGCCCGGCCAGCAGTCCGCCTGGCACACGGTGCGCAGCGCCGAACTGTGGCTGCACCACCGGGGCAGCCCGCTGATCCTGGAGCACGGGCCCGAACCGGACCGCGCGACCCGATGGGTGGTGGGGCCCGACGTCGAGGCCGGCCAGCATCCCCAGGCGCTGGTTCCGGGCCGGCATTGGAGCCGGGCCAGGCCGGAGGGATCCGAACCGAGCCTGGTCAGCTGTGTGGTGGTGCCCGGCTTCGACTTCGCCGACTTCTCCCTCGAGGAGTGAGCGCACCGGCGGGGCCCGCCCGGCGCGCCCGCGCCTGCCGCCGCCACGCCCGCCGATCTCCTACCCTGTGCTGCATGCGACGCGCCGGGAACGCGCTATGACCCGGTTCCTGGCCAGGCGGCTGCTCAACTATCTGGTGCTGCTGGCGCTGGCGTCCTTCCTGACCTTCACCCTGACCGCGTTCACCTTCGCCCCGCTGGACAGCCTCGAGCAGCGCAACCCGCGGCCGCCGCAGGCGGTGATCGACGCCAAGGCCGCCGAACTCGACCTCGACAAGCCGGTGCCGCTGCGCTACGCGCACTGGGTGTCCGGGGCGGTGCGCGGCGACTTCGGCACCACCGTCGGCGGCCAGCCGGTCAGCGAGGAACTGTGGCGGCGGATCGGGGTCAGCCTGCGCCTGGTGGTGATCGGCTCGCTGCTGGGCACGGTGGTGGGCGTGCTGATCGGGGCTTGGGGCGCGATCCGCCAGTACCGGTTCTCCGACCGGGCGACCACCGTGGCCTCGCTGCTGATCATCAGCACGCCGTCGTTCGTGATCGCCAACCTACTCATCCTGGGCGCGCTGCAGGTCAACTGGGCGACCGGGCTGCAGATCTTTGAGTACACCGGCGAGACGTCACCCAACGTGACCGGCGGGTGGTGGGCGCGCTTCGCCGACCGGCTGCAGCATCTGGTGTTGCCCACCCTGACCCTCGCGCTGATCTCGATCGCCGGCTACAGCCGCTACCAGCGCAATGCCATGCTCGACGTGCTCGGCCAGGACTTCATCCGCACCGCCCGCGCCAAGGGCCTGACCCGGCGCCAGGCTTTGCTCAAGCACGGCTTGCGCACCGCCCTGATCCCGATGGCCACCCTGTTCGCCTACAGCGTGGCCGGCCTGGTGGCCGGTGCGGTGTTCGTGGAGAAGATCTTCGGCTGGCACGGGATGGGCGAGTGGGTGGTCACCGGGATCGCCACCCAGGACACCAACATCATCGCGGCCATCACGGTGTTCTCCGGGGCGGTGGTGCTGCTGGCAGGCCTGCTCTCCGACGTCGCCTACGCCATCCTCGACCCCCGGGTGCGCGTGGCATGACCGCCATCGAACAACAGGACGACGCCGGCTTCGTCTCCCGGCGCAGGCTCATCTGGCGGCGGTTTCTGCGCAACCGGCTGGCGGTAGGCGCGCTGATCCTGCTGCTGGTGATGTTCGTCGGCTGCTACGCGCTGCCGCCGCTGCTCCCCTACTCCCACACCGACCTCGACTTCGACTCGCTGCAGTCCCCGCCCAGTCCCGAGCACCTGTTCGGCACCAACGCCATCGGGCAGGACGTGCTCGCCCAGGTGCTGCGCGGGATGCAGAAGTCGATGCTTATCGGGCTGTGCGTGGCGGTTATCTCCACGCTGATCGCCGCCGCCGTGGGGGCGGTGGCGGGCTATTTCGGCGGCTGGCGCGACCGGGCGCTGATGTGGCTGGTGGACCTGCTGCTGGTGGTGCCCAGCTTCATCCTGATCGCGATCACCACGCCGCGGACCAAGAACTCGGCGAACATCTTTCTGCTGATCGTGCTGCTGGCCGCGTTCAGCTGGATGATCAGCTCGCGTATCGTGCGCGGGCTGACCATGAGCCTGCGGGAGCGCGAGTACGTGCAGGCCGCCCGCTACATGGGGGTGCCGAACCGCCGGATCATCACCCGCCACATCCTGCCCAACGTCGCCTCGATCCTGATCATCGATACCGCGCTCAACGTCGGCATCGCGATCCTGGCCGAGACCGGCCTGAGCTTCCTGGGCTTCGGCGTGCAGCCGCCCGACGTCTCACTGGGCACCCTGATTGCCGACGGCACGAAGTCGGCGACCACCTTTCCCTGGGTGTTCCTGTTCCCGGCCGGCATTCTGGTGCTGATCGTGTTGTGCGCCAACCTGATCGGCGACGGACTTCGCGACGCATTCGACCCCGGGAGCGCCAATCTCCGGGTGCGCGGCACAGCAGGCAAGCCGTGAGCGCCGCGCCGCTGCTGGAGGTCGAAGCCCTGTCGGTCACCTTCCCCACCGACGGCGGCGACCTGCAGGCGGTTCGCGGCCTGAGCTACTCGGTGGCCCCCCGCGAGGTCGTGGCGATGGTCGGCGAGTCCGGATCCGGCAAGTCGGCGGCGGCAATGGCGGCGATCGGCCTGCTGCCGCCCTACGCCGCGGTGTCGGGGTCCGTGCGGCTGCAGGGCGAGGAACTCGTCGGCATGAGCGACGCGGAGCTGTCGCGCATCCGCGGCCGGCGCATCGGCACGGTGTTCCAGGACCCGATGTCGGCGCTGACCCCGGTCTACACGGTAGCCGACCAGATCGCCGAGGCGATCATGGTTCACCACCGCGACACCGGCCGGTCGCGGGCCCGGGCCCGGGCGGTCGAACTGCTCGAACTGGTCGGCATCGCCCAGGCGCCGCAGCGGGCGCGGGCCTTCCCGCACGAACTCTCCGGCGGCGAGCGCCAACGGGTGGTGATCGCGATCGCGATCGCCAACGATCCGGACCTGATCATCTGCGACGAGCCGACCACCGCCCTCGACGTGACCGTGCAGGCGCAGATCCTCGAGGTGCTGGCCACCGCCCGGGACGTCACCGGTGCCGGGGTGCTGATCATCACCCATGACCTCGGCGTGGTCGCCGAGTTCGCCGACCGGGCGTTGGTGATGTACGCCGGGCGGGCCGTGGAGCAGGCGGCGGTGGCCGACCTCTACGCCGACCGCCGGATGCCCTACACCGCGGGCCTGTTGGGCTCGGTGCCGCGGCTGGACTCCCCTCGCGGCTCCCGGCTGGTGCCCATCGCGGGAGCGCCGCCGTCGCTCGTGGCGCTGCCGCCGGGCTGCCCCTTCGCGCCGCGCTGTCCGCTGGCCGTCGACGACTGCCGTCGCGCCGAGCCGGACCTGGCCGAGGTCGCCGACGACCACGCCGCGGCCTGTATCCGGGCCGACCAGGTGGCCGGGCGCAGCGCCGAGGAGATCTTCGCGGTGCCGGCGGCCGGCCCCGAGCCGCCGGAGACCGGCGCGCGGGAGGTGGTCGTGCGGGTGCGCGATCTGAGCCGGACCTACCGGCTCACCAAAGGGGTGGTGTTCCGGCGCACCATCGGCGAGGTGCGCGCGGTCGACGGCGTCAGCTTCGAGCTCGAACGCGGCCGCACCCTGGGTATCGTCGGGGAGTCCGGCTCGGGCAAGTCCACGACGCTGCACGAGATCCTGGAGCTGCGCGCACCGCAGTCGGGGTCGATCGAGGTGCTCGGATCCGACGTGGCCGTCCTGAGTGCGCAGCGACGCCGGGAACTGCGCGGCGAGGTGCAGGTGGTCTTCCAGGACCCGGTCGCCGCGCTGGACCCGCGACTGCCGGTCTACGAGCTGCTGGCCGAACCGCTCGACGCGCACGGCGTCGACCGGCCCGGGATCGACGCCCGGGTGGCCGAGTTGCTCGAGATCGTCGGCCTGCGCCGCGCCGACGCCAGCCGCTATCCCGGGGAGTTCTCCGGCGGGCAGAAGCAGCGCATCGGCATCGCCCGCGCGCTGGCCCTGCGGCCGAAGATCCTGGCCCTCGACGAGCCGGTGTCGGCGCTGGACGTCTCGATCCAGGCCGGCATCATCAACCTGCTGCAGGACCTGCAGCGCGAGTTCGACCTGTCCTACCTGTTCGTCTCCCACGACCTGTCGGTGGTCAAGCACCTGGCCCACCGGGTCGCGGTGATGCACCGCGGCCGAATCGTGGAGTACGGCGACGCCGAGGAGGTCTTCGCCGACCCCCGCGACGAGTACACCCGCCGGCTG
>CAYXOM010000107.1:0-2319 GCA_964466565.1 uncultured Mycobacterium sp. | reverse complement strand
CGGCGACCAGCCGCAGCCGGGCGTCGATCTCGGCCGGACCGGTGCCGGGCAGCAGGATCTCGTCGATACCCCAGTCGACGGTGACCGCCACCAGGCCGCCCTCGTTGACCACGGCGATTACCGGCACCGAGGCCACGGTGGTCCCCAGCAGCCGGCACAGGCCGCGGGCCGCGGCCAGATCGGCGCGTGCGTCGACGATGGCGACGTCGGCCGATCCGGCCTCCAGCAACGAGGAGACCTCGGTCGGCACCGCCCGGACGGTGTGCGCCAGCAGCGTCAGTGCGGGCAGCACCGTTTCGGGTTCGGGGTCGGCGGTCAGTAGCAGCAGGTCCAACGAAATCTCCAGGCTCGGGGCACACTCTAACCCGCTACCTGCTGTTTCGACGATCCAGCCAGGCCGCCGCGGGGGTCGGCGACAATGTCGGGATGCCGACACCGCTCGCGCGCGTGGGCGCCGCCGCGCTGGCGGTGACCGCCGTCGTCGCCGCCGCCGACACCGGCGCCGCGATCTACGCCGAGTACCAGTTCTCCCGGCACCTACGGGCCGCGGCCGAGTTGGGGTTCGACCCCTGGGTGGCCATCCTCGGTCTTCCCTTCACCCCCCAGGCGACCCGGCACCGCTACGACGAGGTGGAGATCAAGGCCGCCGCGGTGCCGGAACCGGTGCTCGAAGCGGTCACCCTCGAGGCCACCATGCACGAGGTCGGACTGAGGGAGGCGTCGTGGCTGCTGCGCGCGGGCACCGACATTCCGACGGCCAGGCTGGAGAGCCGGATCATCATCGACTCCCGCCGGATGGGGGCCTACCTGGGGATCGACGACCTCGTGGTGGCCGCACCGCTGAGGGACACCAACGACGCCACCGGCGGCACCACCGAATCGGGCATCTCCGGCGACACCGGCCTGGTCTTCACCGGGACCCCGCCGGGGCTCGACGAGCCGGTCAGCGTGACCGTGGACCTGTCGCTGGGCGGCCCGGACCGAACGACACTGGTGATCACCCCTACCGGGGTGACCACCGGCCCCGGCACCGCCGACCGGCGCGTCCCGCCCGACCTCGCCGAAGCGGTGATCGCCTCGTTCGGAGCCGTGATCCCCGGCCAGCGACTGCCGTTCGGGCTGGGGCCGACCGCCGCCGGCGCGCGCGGTTCCGACGTGATCATCGAGGGGATCGTCAGCGGCGCCACCATCCGCCTCGAAGGGTTCCGGCAGCGCGCGGTCGTGCGGCGATAGACTCTGCGCCGTGGTCCTCTTCTTCGAGATCCTGCTCGTGGTGGCGACCCTCGTGATCACCTGGTTCGCGATCTACGCGGTGTACCGGCTGATCACCGACGAGTCATGAGCGACCCCGCGGCGGCCCCGGACGCCCCCGGCAGCGGGGATCGCGCGGTGGCCGCGGCGGCTGAACGGGCCAGACTGACCGCCGGCCGCAACATCCCCGGCTACGACGACATCCCGCTCACCGACACCGCGAACCTGCGCCAGGGCGCGAACCTCAGCGACGCGCTGCTCGCCCTGCTGCCGCTGGTGGGTGTGTGGCGGGGGGAGGGTGAGGGCCGCGGACCGCGGGGCGACTACCGGTTCGGACAGCAGATCGTCGTCTCCCACGACGGCAGCGACTACCTCAACTGGGAGGCCCGCTCCTGGCGCCTCGACGAGGCCGGCGGCTACCACGGCCCCGGGCTGCGCGAGACCGGGTTCTGGCGCTTCGTCGACGACCCCGCTGATCCGGGCGAATCCCAGGCCATCGAACTGCTGCTGGCGCACTCGGCCGGCTACGTCGAACTGTTCTACGGCCACCCGCGCACCCAGTCGTCGTGGGAACTGGTGACCGACGCGCTGGCACGCAGCAAGTCCGGCGTGCTGGTCGGCGGGGCCAAACGGCTCTACGGGATCGTCGACTCCGGCGACCTCGCCTACGTTGAGGAGCGGGTCGACGCCGACGGCGGTCTGGTGCCGCACCTGTCGGCCCGGCTGTCGAGGCACGTCGGGTGAGCCGCCCCGCCGCGCTGCTGATCGCGGCGTTCGCCGTAGCGGCCGCGCCGCTGGGGTGCTCCCGGGACGGGACCCCGCCCGCGCCGCCGACGACCGAGACCTCACCGGTCGCCCACGGCGGCCTGGCCGACTGCCTGCGCGCCAACGGCGTCGACAACTCCGCTGCCGGGGCGGCGGTGCTCGGCCCGCCCTCCGGGGTCGACCCGCAGACCTGGGAGCAGGCGATGCGCTCCTGCTCCTCGCTGGCACCGGGTCCGCCCGGCCCGTGAGGCGGCGGACCCCGGGGCCGAAAATGAGGCGGCCCCCGAGCCGGGGGTCCCCCGC
>CAYXOM010000106.1:0-4538 GCA_964466565.1 uncultured Mycobacterium sp. | reverse complement strand
GCCCGGCGGGGGGCCCCGCGGCAGCGGCGACCGGCAGCGACGGGTACTCAGCGGTTGACCAGCCACATGACCACGACCAGCATGAGCAGCGCGACCAGCGCGAGGGTCACCCTCGAGCGCGGCATCGCGCTCACCGGCGGTGGTCCCCGGCCCCACGGAGCCGCCGCAGCAGGCCGATGCCGCGCCCGAGCGCCGCATCGGTGACCGCCGCGATGCCGTAGGCGACCGCGAGCGCGATCGGCATCACGATCACGGTTTGCAGAACGAATCCACGCCCGGAGAGCCACAACTCGGCGCCGTCCCACCAGTTCAGAAAGGCGGTCACGGATTCACCCTACGTCGGCCTGCGTCGACCGCCGCTTTCCGCGCCGTTCGGTGGATGCACGCCGGACAGGCCGCCGGGCGGACGGACGACCATGACGGTCGGGGGCTGCCCACCACCGCGGGTCTGCCCCTGGGGCCGGCCGGGCCGCGGCGCAGCCCCTTCCCGCCGATCGCCGACTACGCATTCCTGTCCGACTGCGAGAACACCTGCCTGGTCTCGGCGGCGGGGTCGGTGGAGTGGATGTGCGTGCCCCGGCCGGACTCGCCGAGCATCTTCGGGGCGATCCTGGACCGGGGCGCCGGGCACTTCCGCCTCGGGCCGTACGGCGTGACGGTCCCCGCGGCGCGGCGCTACCTGCCGGGCAGCCTCATCATGGAGACCACCTGGCAGACCCCCACCGGCTGGATGATCGTGCGCGACGCGCTGGTGATGGGGCCCTGGCACGACCTGGAGGCCCGCTCGCGCACCCACCGCCGCACTCCGATGGACTGGGACGCCGAACACATCCTGCTGCGCACCGTGCGGTGCGTGAGCGGGACCGTGGAACTGTCGATGAACTGCGAGCCGTCCTTCGGCTACGGGCGGGTCAACGCTGCGTGGGAGTACTCCTCCGACGCTTACGGCGAGGCCGTTGCGCGGGGACGCACCGATGCTGAGGCGTATCCGACGCTGCGGCTGACCACCAACCTGCGCATCGGCCTGGAGGGCCGGGAGGCGCGCGCCCGCACCCGCCTGAAGGAGGGTGACAACGCCTTCGTCGCCCTCTCCTGGTCCGGGCACCCGGCGCCGCAGACCTACGAGCGGGCCGCCGACCGGATGTGGCAGACCGCCGAGGCGTGGCGGCAGTGGATCAACATCGGGCACTTCCCGGACCATCCGTGGCGGGCCTATCTCCAGCGCAGCGCACTCACCCTCAAAGGCCTGACCTATTCCCCGACCGGCGCGCTACTCGCGGCGAGCACCACGTCGCTCCCGGAAACTCCGCAGGGCGAACGAAACTGGGATTACCGCTACGCCTGGGTGCGCGACTCCACCTTCGCCCTGTGGGGTCTGTACACCCTGGGCCTCGACCGGGAGGCAGACGACTTCTTCTCGTTCATCGCCGACGTCTCGGGCGCCAACAACGGCGAACGACAACCGCTGCAGGTGATGTACGGCGTCGGCGGGGGAGCGCGAGCTGGTGGAGGCCGAGCTCGATCACCTGTCCGGTTACGACGGCGCCCGGCCGGTGCGGATCGGTAACGGCGCCTTCAACCAGCGCCAGCACGACATCTGGGGCACCATGCTGGACTCGGTGTACCTGCACTGCAAGTTCCGGGAGAACATCTCCGACCACAGCTGTGGCCGGTGCTCAAGGAACAGGTCGAGGAAGCCGTCAAGCACTGGCGGGAGCCCGACCGCGGCATCTGGGAGGTGCGCGGTGAGCCGCAGCACTTCACGTCCTCGAAGGTGATGTGCTGGGTGGCGCTGGACCGCGGCGCGAAGCTGGCGGAGCTGCAGGGGGCCAAGAGCTACGCCCAACAGTGGCGCGATCTCGCCGAGGAGATCAAGGCCGACGTGCTCGCCAACGGGGTGGACTCCCGCGGCGTGCTCACCCAGCGCTACGGCAGCGATGCGCTCGACGCCTCGCTGCTGCTGGTACCGCTGGTGCGGTTCCTCCCGCCCGACGATCCGCGGGTGCGCGCGACCGTCCTGGCGATCGCCGACGAGCTGACCGAGGACGGCCTGGTGCTGCGCTACCGCGTCGAGGAGACCGATGACGGGTTGTCCGGCGAGGAGGGCACCTTCACCATCTGCTCGTTCTGGCTGGTGTCGGCGCTGGTGGAGATCGGCGAGGTCAGCCGCGCGCGACATCTGTGCGAGCGGCTGCTGTCATTCGCCAGTCCGCTGCACCTCTATGCCGAGGAGATCGAACCGGCCACCGGCCGGCACCTGGGCAACTTCCCCCAGGCGTTCACCCACCTGGCGCTCATCAACGCGGTGGTCCACGTCATCCGCGCCGAGGAGCAGTCCGACGGCACCGGGGTGTTCCAGCCCGCCAACGCACCGGTCTAGGCCCCGACACACCCCATCGCGCCGCCCTCTGTCAGAGGGTCGAACTAGTGTTCGATTCATGGAACAGCGTATCCCGGATCGCGAGGCGGTGATCACCGCCCTGGAGGAGTTGGACGCCGCGTGGGGCAAGCTGGCCTCGCTGCCGCTCGAGGCCCTGGGCGCCGCGCAGGTGCTGGAGGTGCTCGACCGCCTGGAGATGCACCGGCGGCGCCAGCCCGTCGTCGAGCACGCGCTGCTCAACCACCTGCAGTCCCAGGCCACCGCCCGGGAGATGGGAGCGAAGTCCTGGCGGGCGGTGTTGTCCGGGCGGCTGGGGATCAGTTGCGCCGACGCCGGGCGGCGCATCGCCGAGGCGGCGGCGCTGGGGTCCCGCCGGGCGGTCACCGGCGAGCGGCTCGAACCCCTGCTGCCGGGCACCGCGGCGGCCCAGTCCCGCGGCGAGATCGGCGCCGAGCACGTCGGGGCGATCCGCGACTTCATCGACCACCTGCCCGCCCACGTCGACCCCTCCACCCGGGCGACGGCCGAAGCCCACCTCGGCGACCTCGCCGGCGGGCTGACCCCGGAAGGTCTTCGCCAGGTCGCCCGTCAGCTGCTGGGCTATCTCGATCAGGACGGCACCCTTGACGACGAACGTGACCACGCCCGCAAGCGCGGCATCACGCTGGGCCGTCAGGAACTCGACGGCATGAGCAAGCTCGGCGGCTGGGTCGACCCCGAACTCCGCGCCGCCCTCGAGGCGATCTTCGCCAAACTCGCCGCCCCCGGGCACTGCCTACCCGACGCCAAGGTGATACCCGACGCCGGGGGATCGGCGGTCGAGAAAGCGCTATCGGAGGCGGCCGTCTCCTCCGACACCCGCAGCGCCGCCCAACGGACCCACGACGCGCTCACAGCGGTCTGCCAGGCGATGCTGAGCTCCGGCACGCTCGGCAGGCACAACGGGCTCCCGGTGACAGTCGTCGCCACCGCCACCCTCGCCGAGCTCACCGCCGCCGCCGGACACGCTCGCACCGCCGGCGGCAGCCGCATCCCCATCCCCACCCTGATCCGGGCGGCAGCCGAACTCCACCCCTACCTTCTGTTGCTGCACAACCCCCGCGAAATCCAGCTCTACCACGGACGCAGCCGCCGCACCGCCAGCCCCGGCCAGCACCTTGCCCTGTTCGCCCTCGAACGCAGCTGCACCAAACCCGGTTGCACCACCCCGGCATCCCGCTGCCAGGCCCACCACGCCGTCCGCGACTGGCAACACGGCGGATTGACCGACATTGACCAGCTCACCCTGGCCTGCGGTTGCGACAACCGCCTCGTCGACGACACGCCCGCCGGTTGGACCACCCGAAACCCCGAGCGGCTACTCCGGCAGGACAGCCCGGAGGACGAGCCCGGTTAGCTGATCTCGTCCAACACCACCCCGACCAGGGCGGCGGCCCGGCCGGCCGGCACCCGCTTGTCGGGGTCGGGATCGGTGATCGCCACGTCGGCGTCGACCAGGAACTCGCCGGCCACGCCCAGCGCGTGCTCGGTCGGATAACCGGCACCCCGGCCCGCGTCGTCGCCGAGGACCGTCGCCGACACGGTGGTGGGCCCGACGCGGACGTCGCTGAGCGTCAGCCCCAGGGCTGGGCCGTCCTGCGCGGCCCCTGGCTGAAGACTCACGGTGGTGCCCGCGCAGGACTGCCAGCGCGCGGCGAAGTCGTCGAACATCCGGCGCGCCTCCTGTGCCGACGAGAAGCGCACCACACCCACCTCCGCGCTCGAGGCGGTCAGCCCCTGCCCGAACCGTGAGTAGTCGCGCCAGGCCGCCGCCTGGACGTCACCAGCCTCGTAGACGACCCGCATCAGCGGCATCACCGCCCCGAGGCACTCCAGCGGCGCGGCCTGGGAGCTCTCCCGGATGCCGTCGGGCAGCACACCGATCGAACCGGCCCTGGGTTCCCCCACGGCGTCCAGCGGGTTGCCCACCGCGGCGGAGACCTCCTCAGCCGTGGGCAGCAGATCCACCGGCGCCGTCGCGGCCGGGGCGGCCGGGGCGGCCGGAACCGGCGGCGGGTCCTCGACGCCGGTGGTGCAGGCGGTCAGGGCCGCGCACGACAGCAGCGCCAGGGCCGCCCTCGCCGGGCGTCCCGGGCCGCCGTGGCCGCCGGTGCCGATG
>CAYXOM010000105.1:0-5189 GCA_964466565.1 uncultured Mycobacterium sp. | reverse complement strand
GATGGCCGACCTCTACGGCAACCTGCGCAGCCGGGGCTACGACGTGTGGGTGGTCTCCGCCGGGGTGGCCTGGGCGGTGCGCTGGATGGTGCGCAACGCACTGAACCCCGCCATCGTCGCCAAATACGGACCCGAGGCGGCGCTGCCGCTGGACCGGGTGGTCGCGATCACCACGCTGCTCAAGGACCGCGGCAGCGGCGAATTGGTCTCGGACTACCAACTGGTCCACCAGGATCCCGACCCGGCCTACATCAACCTCGAACCCGCCCGGATGGCGCAGTTGGAGATCCTGGCCATCCCCGACGGGCTGGCCTCCTGGCGCGGCGGCAAGGCCGGCGCCATCGACAACGTCATCAGCCGCGGCGAGCTTTTCCTGGTCGCCGGGGACTCGATGGGCGACGTGGAGATGCTTGCCCGCGCGCCCAACCGGCTGGTGATCAGCCGCATGAACAAGCCGGACCTGGCCGAGGGGTTCGCCGGTGAGATCGCCAAGGCCCCCGACGCCACCTGGATGCTGCAACCGACCATCAACTCCGCGCCGGTGGGCTTCCTGCCGACCCGCTGCGCGATGGCCGACCGCACCGCAGGAAACGCCGAGATGACCGCCACCACCGACAAATCCCTGGCGGTGCTGGAGGCCACCGGCAAACTCGGCTCGTTTACATCCTGCTGATCCGTACCCGCCGCAGGCGGCGGGAACTCCCCCCGGCCCGGAGCCGACAATCACAAGGAGCGCCTCTGGACAGGCGCCTGCGGACCGCGGAGGAGATGTCGTGTCGATGTGGACGATGGGGCCGGTGTACTTCCCGGGCTGGGTGAGCATCCTGTTCTCCGCGGGACTGGCCCTGGGGATCATCCACCACCTGCCGTGCCTGCTCCGCGGCCCCGGCAACCGCTGGTTCCACGCCGGGCACATGGCGATGGCGCTGTCGATGATCTACATGTACCTGTCGATGTCGTACGACTGGAACTGGCTGCCGGCGCAGTGGCAGATGTGGTTCTTCGTGGCCACCTCGGTGGCCATCGCGGCCTACCTGGCGGTCACGGCCGCTCGGCGCCAGCCGGTCAACCTGCTGTGGATCCTGCTGCTGATCGGTCACCTGGCGATGATCTACATGTGGTACCCGATGATGCGCTGGAACGCGATCCTGATCTTCGTCCTGGTGTCGTGGTTCGCCATCGAGGCCGCCGGCTGGGTGGCCAACCTGCTGCCCGACGACGTGCGGCTGCGGGAGAACCGTGCCTGGCTGCCCTACCAGGTGGGCGCGCGCACCCGCGTGCCGGCGGCCTCCGTCGCGACCGCGCACAGTGCCGCCCCCGCCGCCGAGTCGCCGGGCTCCGCCCTGGGCGGCGGTCCGGAGCGGCTCGGACCCGGTGACGACTGCGAGTGCCACACCAGCGGGCATCTGATCACCTCGAGCTGGAGGGACCGCGCACTGATGGCGGTCATGGCGGTGTCGATGGGCTACATGTTCTACGGCATGGAGTTGATGGGCGCTGTGAGTCACTCGATGGGACACATGCACTGAAACACCGCGGTGAACAACGCCTTAACGCAGGGTTTCCAGCCTTGGCGGGAAGGCTATCCCGCGCGACAATAAAGCCGCCATGCCGCCTTTCCGCGTCCAGCCGCCCTCCGTTCTCGACGTCCTGATCTCCCACGACGACGTCGCAGGCGCCGCCGCGCCCCCGGCCCGGTCGCCGGTGGTTGACTGCGCGGTGTATCTCGGCGGGGTCCGCCAGCCTCACCCCGAGGGCTACCGGGGCGCGCTCGAGGAAGTGCGAAGGCTGCGCGCCGCCGGCGCCCCGGCCTTCGTCTGGCTCGGGCTGCACGAGCCCGACGAGACGGAGATGAATTCGGTGGCGGCCACATTCGGACTGCACCCGATTCCGGTCGAGGACGCAGTGCGCGCCCAGCAGCGCCCCAAGGTACAGCGCTACGACGACACCCTGTTCGTGGTGCTGAAGACCGTCAACTACGTGCCGCACGAGTCCCTCGCGACGCCCACACCGTGGTGGGCACAGGAACCGCGAATCGTCGAAACCGGCGAGGTCATGATCTTCGTCGCTTCCGAGTTCGTCGTCGCCGTGCGCCACGGGCGCCACACCGGGCTGGCCGGGCTGCGCACGCAGCTGGAGGCGGAGCGCAGCCGGCTGGCGTCGGGCCCCTTCGCGGTGGTCCACGCGATCGCCGATCATGTGGTGGAGACCTATCTGGAAGTGGCCGCCCAGCTCGAGCGCGACATCGACGAGGTGGAGGAACAGATCTTCTCGCCACGCGCCCGCACCGACATCGAGCCGATCTACACCCTCAAGCGTGATGTACTGCGGATGCGCCGCGCGATCGGACCGCTGACCACGGCTCTGCAACGTCTCAGCTCCGACTTCACCGACCTGCTACCGGCCGAGGCGCAGCGCTACATCCGCGACGTCCTCGACCACCAGATGCAGGCCGCGGAGCGCATCGTGGGCTACGACGACATGCTCTCCTCGCTGGTGCAGGCCGCCCTCGCCCGGGTCGGCACGCAGCAGAACGTTGACATGCGCCGCATCTCGGCGTGGGTTGCCATCGCGGCCGTGCCGACGATGATCGCCGGTATCTACGGCATGAATTTCCAGAACATGCCCGAGCTGGACGCGAGATGGGGATACCCGGCGGTACTCGGTCTGATGGCCACCATCTGCCTGCTGCTGTACCTGTCCTTCCGGCGCAACAACTGGCTCTGAACGTTCGGGCTAGGCCGGGTCGAGCTGCTCGGCGCGGCGTTCGGCCGCCTGCACGGCCTCGTCCATCTGCTTTTCCACGATCTCCAGGGCCAGCCGGGCGTAGACCATCTGGCTGGTGGTGGCCATCTGGGTGCGGCTGTGGGTGGTGAAGGTCATGATCCAGCTGAGCAGCGTCGAGATCCGGTTCTTGAACCCCACCATGTAGATCAGGTGCAGGAACAGCCAGGCCAGCCAGGCCGGGTAGCCACCGAATTCCAGGCTCCCGACCTTCGCGACCGCGTGGTGGCGGGAAATGGTGGCCATCGAGCCCTTGTCGAAGTACTTGAACGGCGCGCGGTTGGCCGGATCGTCGGTGCCGCGGGCCGTACGCGCGATGATCTTGGCGGCGTACTTGGCACCCTGGATCGCCGGCTGGGCCACCCCCGGAACGCCGGGGATCGACATCATGTCGCCGATGACGAAGACGTTCGGGTGGCCCTTGACGGAAAGGTCCGGCTCGACCACCACTCGCCCGGCGCGGTCGACCTCGGTGCCGTCGCACTGCGCGGCGATGATCGCGCCCAGTGGGCTGGCCGCCACCCCGGCCGACCACACCTTGCAGGCGCACTCGATGCGGCGCTCCTGCCCGCTGTCCTTGTCTTTGACCGTGACTCCCCAGTAATCGACGTCGGTGACGACCGAGTTGGGGCAGACCTCGACCCCCATCTTCTCCAGCCGCCGCTGGGCCTTCATCCCCAGATTCTCGCCCATCGGCGAGAGCACGTAGGGCGAAGCGTCCAGCAGCAGTACCCGGCATTCGGTCGGGTCGATCGTCCGGAAGGCCCCGGGCAGTGTGCGCTGGGCGAGCTCAACGATTTGCCCCGCGAGTTCGACACCGGTCGGTCCGCCGCCGACCACGACGAACGTCAGCCTTCGGGTGCGCTCGGCGGGGTCGCTGGTGACCTCGGCGGCCTCGAACGCCCCCAGGATCCGCCCGCGCAACTCGAGGGCGTCGTCGATGGTCTTCATCCCGGGCGCAAAGGTGGCGAAGTGGTCGTTGCCGAAGTAGTTCTGCTCGGCACCGGCGGCGACGACGAGGCTGTCGTATTCGACGACCTGGTCCATCGCCATCAGTTTGAACGACACCGTCTTGGCGGTCAGGTCGATGTCCTCGACGTCACCGAGCAGCACCTGGACGTTCTTGTTGCGTTTGAGGATTAGCCGGGTGGTGGGGGCGATGTCGCCGGCCGAGAGAATCCCGGTCGCCAGCTGGTAGAGCAGCGGCTGGAACAGGTGACTGGTGGTCTTGGCGATCAGGGTGACGTCGACGTCCGCCCGTTTCAGAGCTTTGGCGGCGGTCAGGCCGCCGAAGCCGGATCCGATGACGACGACGCGGTGGCGGCGGGTCGTGCTGGGACTGGCCATGGTCGTTCCCTCCGGGTCAGTGCCGCTCCGGGTCTGGTGGGTCCAAACGCTACCGCCGAACGCGACCCCGAGGCAGGCGGTCCGGCGAAGTTCACCCGCCGTTAGCATCACATGCTGTGGCGGGGCAGACGTGAACACGCACCTGGTCACGGTGGCCACCCTGGCCCTGGCAATATTGCTGAGCCCCGAGACGCTGGTGCTGGGCCTGGTCATCGCCGGCGACAAGCGCCACCCGCACCTGGCGGCCCTGGCGTTCGCCGTCGGCGGAGTGCTGGGCATCGCCTTCGCGACCGGCGTCGGGCTGGCGATCGCGCATGCCACCGCAGGCGGCGAGGCCCACCGGGACTCGTGGGTCGGTTTCGGGGTCCGGGCGGTGATCGCCGCGGTACTGCTGGCGATCGGGCTGACCCGCGCTCTCAACGCGCTGCGGGACAGACCCATCGCCGACATCAGCCGGCCCGATCAGCCTCCGGGCCGGGTGCGCACCGCACTGAAACGGCGCCTCCCCGCCGCGGCCCGGGAACTGGCCGTCGGCGCCGAGCTGACACCCCGGCAGAGCATCGTCCGGGGCGCGCTCGGCGGGTTCGCGATGTGCGGGCTGCACCCGAAGATCTTCCCGATCGCGATCGCCGCCGGGCACCAGATCACCGAGATCAACTCCCCCGGCCAGCGGGCCCTGGCGGTCGTGCTGTTCGCGGCCATCTCCGTGGTCCCCGCCCTGCTGCCGGCCGTCATCGAGACCGCCCGGCCGGGGTCGACGAAACGCATCAAGGACGGCTACGAGCGGATCATGGCGGTCCACGGCCGCTGGGTCACCGCGGTGCTGCTGCTGGCCGCCGCGGTGTTCGTGGGGCACAGCGCGTGGGAGAAGCTGCCCGGCCGCTGAGGCTTCGCGCCGCGCGTATCGTCGCAGCCATGACCCCGACGGCGACGCTGCCTCCGGGCCCACCGCTGCCCGGGTGGCTGCAGACCGCCGTCCTGATCCGGTTCTGGCCGCGGGCGGTGGCCGCCTGCCGGCGCCGCTACGGCGACGTCTTCACGCTGCGCATCGCCGGTGA
>CAYXOM010000104.1:0-3221 GCA_964466565.1 uncultured Mycobacterium sp. | reverse complement strand
AGGTTCCCAGTATGCGATCGACCGCCCGCAGGACATCCTCCACGCGATGCAGGGAGGACAGGGAGGGCAGCAGGGCGCGCCAGCCGGGGCGGCGGGAGTGATCCAGCCACATCGGCGCCCGCTGCGCGGCGGTGCCCCTCGGATAGCTCATAGCGTCGACGTAGACGGCCAGCGCGTCGTCGAGCCGGCGCGCCAAATCCCGCGGCGACAGGTCGATCAGGAACGCCGCCAAAGCCGCCGGCCCCCTTCCCGCCGCCACCGGCCGAACCGGGTGGTCATACCGCCATTATGGGCTTGCCTTACGAAGCGATGACCTCCACCGCCCGGGTCTTGACGCGACGGCGCGGGGGTCGAGAGCATGAAGTCGGCTGTCGAGGGTGGTACGAGGCGGGTTGGCCTCGTATCATGAGAGGCGGCTCGCCCGGATCACCGGGCGCCATCACGGGTCGATCGTCCACCGCCGGCAGGGAGGGAAAGATGCCACTCTCCGATCACGAGCAGCGAATGCTCGATCAGATTGAGAGCGCTCTCTACGCCGAGGATCCGAAGTTCGCCTCCAGCGTGCGTGGCGGGCACCTCAAGACCAGTTCAACCCGCCGGCGGCTACAGGGGGCGGGGCTGTTCGTGCTCGGGCTGGCGATGCTGGTCGCCGGCGTGGCGATCAAGGCCACCATGGTCGGCGGGTTCCCGGTGCTCTCGGTGCTGGGATTCGTGGTGATGTTCTCCGGTGTGGTGTTCGCCGTGACCGGACCGCCGGCGGGGGCCGGCGCGGATCGCCCGGCAACCGACAAGGCCACCCCCCGGCGCGGTTCCAGGACCCAGGGCGGGACATTCACCAGCCGGATGGAAGACCGCTTCCGGCGTCGCTTCGACGAGTAGCCGCACGCCGGAGGTGCCCGGGCAGCCCGCAGGGGCTGCCCTTTCTTTATGCCCGCGCCCGGGAAGGGCTGCGCGGTGTCCGTGGGCGCCAGTGGATCAGGGTGGAATAGATCGGACACGTTTGAGCATCAGAGTGGAGCAGAGTGGGGAGGAGTGGGGTATCGTGGCCGCCAGTGGTGGGCACCGCGGCGCGGGCGGCGGTGCTTCAGGCGGAGCGACCCGGGCGCCAGATCGGAGAAGAGAAGAGGTGCGGCAGAGATGTTCCTCGGCACCTACACGCCCAGATTGGACGACAAGGGCCGGCTCACCCTGCCCGCCAAGTTCCGCGACGCACTGGCGGGAGGGCTGATGGTCACCAAGAGCCAGGACCACAGCCTGGCCGTGTACCCGCGTGCCCAGTTCGAGCAGCTGGCCCGCCGGGCGGCGGCGACCTCGCGCAGCAACCCGGAGGCCCGGGCCTTCCTGCGCAGCCTGGCGGCCGGCACCGACGAGCAGCACCCCGACGCTCAGGGCCGCATCACCCTGTCCGCCGACCACCGGCGCTACGCGAACCTCACCAAGGACTGCGTGGTCACCGGAGCGGTGGAGTACCTGGAGATCTGGGACGCCCGGTCCTGGCAGAACTACCAGCAGACCCACGAAGAGAACTTCTCCGCGGCCAGCGATGAAGCACTCAGCGACATCATCTGAGCCGTGGGCCGGTGCCCGCCGGCCCTTGCCCGAATCGTCGACCCTGGCGTACTTCCCCGACGCCAGGTTCGCGATCTCGGACAGGGACCCGCGGGTACCGGCCCCCCGCCGAGAGTCCGGAGGTTCGGCGATGACCCACGAGGATCTGCCAGGCGACCTACCGGACGAGGAGTCGGGGTTCGGGCACATTCCGGTTCTGCTCGACCGATGTGTCCAACTGCTGACCCCCGGCCTGACCCGACGGTCCGTGGACGGGACGGGGGCGGTCCTGCTCGACGCGACGCTGGGTGCCGGCGGGCATGCCGAGCGGTTCCTGGACCTGCTGCCCGGCCTGGCGCTGATCGGCGTGGACCGCGATCCGCGGGCCCTGGAGATCGCCGGGCGCCGGCTGGCCCGGTTCGGCGATCGGGTGACCCTCGTGCGGGCGCGCTACGACGCGATCCCCGAGGCGCTGAGCCGAGCGGGCCTGCCCCCGGCGCACTGCGTCGACGGGGTGCTGTTCGACCTCGGCGTCTCCTCGATGCAACTCGACACCGCCGAGCGGGGCTTCGCCTACTCCGCCGACGCGCCCCTGGACATGCGGATGGATCCGACGGCCGGGCCGACCGCCGCGGAGATCCTCAACACCTACGGCCGGCGGGAGCTGACCGATGTGCTGCGCCGGTTCGGGGAGGAGAAATTCGCCGCCCGGATCGCCGGTTTCGTCGTGGAACGGCGTGCCCGGGCGCCCTATGCCCGGACCGCCGACCTCGTCGAGACGATCTACGACGCCATTCCGGCCGCCGCCCGGCGCACCGGCGGACACCCCGCCAAACGGACCTTCCAGGCGCTGCGGATCGCGGTCAACGCCGAGCTGGAGTCCCTGACCGCGGCCCTGCCGGCAGCGCTTGCGGCTCTGCGGCCCGGCGGCGCGATGGCGGTGCTGGCCTATCAGTCCCTGGAGGACCGCATCGTCAAGTCCGGGTTCGCGGCCGCGACCGCTTCCTCCACCCCCGAGGGCCTGCCGGTCGAACTGCCCGGCCACGAACCGGCGTTCAGCGCCCTGACCCGGGGCGCCGAACGTGCCCCGGAGTCCGAGATCGCCGCCAATCCGAGAAGCGCCGCGGTTCGACTGCGGGCGGTCACCCGCAGGCTCGGCGACGGTCGGGAGAGGCCCCGATGACGACGAGCGCAGAGCGTGCGGAGCGCCGCGGCGCCGAACGTCAGCGCCGTTCCCAGCAGGGTGCCCGGCGGCCCGGGCCGCAGACCGTGCCGGCGGCCAAACCGGTCGACCGCCCGAAACGGGCCAAGACTGCCACTCAGGCCCGCGCGCGCGCCAGAGCCCGGAAGGCCAAGGCTCCCAGAGTTGTTCGCCCGAAGCTGCGCGAACGAATTCGTGCCCGACTGCTCGAACGGCTCGAGGGACTCGACCTGCGGCCGCAGGTGCTGCTGGCGCGGGTGCCGTTCGTCGTGCTGATCATCGGTGCGCTGGGCGTCGGCCTCGGCGTCACCCTGTGGCTGTCCACCGACGCCGCCCAGCGGTCCTACCAGCTGGGCAACGCCCGGGCCCTCAACGCGGCGCTGACCCAGCAGAAGGAGGCGCTCGAACGCGACGTCCTGCAGTCCGAGTCGGCGCCGGCACTCGCCGAGGCGGCCCGTGAGCTGGGCATGAT
>CAYXOM010000103.1:0-15823 GCA_964466565.1 uncultured Mycobacterium sp. | reverse complement strand
GGCTGCCGCATCGGCCGGTGAGGGTTCGTAATCGTGCGGGTCCACCGACGAACTGGCCAGCAGGGTCTTGACGTTCGCGCAGGTGCCGCCGAGTTCGGAGACGATGTCGCCCCACTGGTCGACGCTGACGACGACGTCCACCGGCGCGGTGGGGCACTCGCTCCCGCCCGCGCCCGCGGCCGGCGACGCCGCGGTGGGCGGCGGGGACTGGGCGGTCCGGTCGGACCCGCAGGCACCCAGCAGCAGGGCCAGGGCGACGCCGGCGATCGGGAGGTGGCGGAACGTCATGGTGAAAATGATAACCGTTCTCCAACGAGCCTGGGGCAGCGTTGCCGCAATCGGACCGGGGAACCGCTCGAAGCTCAGAGCTCGTCGTCGTCGCCGATGAGCAGCCGAACCGCGAGGTCGAGGCGCTTGCTGACGTCGTTGGCCGATGCCCGCCGGGTGAGCCAGGCCAGCAGGTTCGACAGCCAGACATCGGAGATCACCCGTGCGATGCGGTACTGGTCCTCCGTGGGCTCGCCGTCGGCCATCGCGTGGGCGAACATCGAGTCGATGATCCTCTCGACGTGGTCGACCTCGCCGGCGGCCGAGGCGTCGGCGAACACGTAGGCACGTGTCATGGCTTCCGTGAGCAGCGGGTTTCGCTGCATCGCCCGGTTGAGCTTGCCGACCATGAGGTTCAGTCGCGCATACGGCGTGCCGCCGGTCAGGGCGGCGCGGTCGGTCCTGGCGTCGATACGTTCGAACTCCCGGCCCAACGCCGAGACCAGCAGGTGCACCTTGGACGGGAAGTACCGGTAGAGGGTGCCCACCGCGACGTCGGCACGGTCGGCCACCGCCCGCATCTGAACCGCCTCGAACCCGCCCTTGGAGGCGATGGCCAGTGTGGCGTCCAGGATCCGCTTGCGACGCTCGCGCTGGGCCTCCGAGCCGAGCTCCGATTCGGCGAGCACCGAGACCGGCGCCACCTCCCGGGGCTGGGATCCCGTGCCGCCGGGCGGTTGCTGTGCTGGCGACGACATGGCCGTGCCCCTCCTCCCTGCGGTGGCGCCCCGTCGACTTGACGCTCGACCGCTGGCACTATTAGAACACGTTCTAATGTGCGGAGCGCGATGCGCCCGCCGCCGCCAACCGGAGGAGCCGACGGTGCCCGCCATCATCACCGATGAACAGCTCGCGGCCCGCGAGCTGGTGCGTAGCTGGGCGCTGGGCGCTGGAGCAACCGACGCGATCCGGGCCGGCGAGGGCGGGCGCGGCGACGCCTGGCGTCCGGTGTTCGACGGAGCTGCCGCGCTGGGTCTGTTCGGAGTCGCGGTGCCCGAGGACTCCGGCGGTGCGGGCGGGTCTCCCGCCGACCTGTGCGCGATGGTGGAGGAGGCGTCCTACGCGCTGATACCCGGGCCCGTGGCCGGTACTGCGCTGGCCAGCTTGGTGTGTACCGATCCTGTTGTTTTGCAGTCGATCTCGGCTGGGGAGTCCACGGCGGCCTTCGCCTTGGCGGCCGACCTGCGGGACGACGGCGGGACATTGTCGGGGTCAGCTGACTACGTCCTCGGTGCGACCGAGGGCGGCCTGTTGCTACTGCCGGCGGGCGAGGCCGTTTTCGCGGTCGATGCCGGGGCCGCCGGTGTCAGCCTGGAGGCGCTGGAGGCGACGGACCTCTCCCGGCCGCTGGCCCGGGTCCGTCTCGACGCGACACCGGCCGTGCGCCTGGCGGTGTCCCGGCGCCGGTTCGAGGACCTCGCCGCCACGGTGCTCGCCGCCGAGGCCGCCGGAGTGGCCCGCTGGGCGCTGGACACCGCCGCGGAGTACGCCAAGGTCCGCGAGCAATTCGGGAAGCCCATCGGCAGCTTCCAGGCCGTCAAGCACCTGTGTGCCGAGATGCTGCTGCGGTCCCAGCAGATCTCCGTGGCCGCCGCCGACGCCGCGGCGGCCGCCGCCGGCGAAGATCCCCGCGCCGAGGCCGACGGGCGCCAGCTGGCGATCGCCGCCGCGGTTGCGGCCGGGGTGGGGATCGCCGCCGCGCGCAGCAACGCCAAGGACTGCATCCAGGTCCTGGGCGGCATCGGGATCACCTGGGAGCACGACGCGCACCTCTACCTGCGGCGCGCCTACGCCCTCGGGCAGGCGCTCGGCGGCCGGTCGCGTTGGCTGCGGCGGGTCGCGGCGCTGACCGCCGAAGGCCTGCGCCGCGAGCTGCACGTCGACCTGGAAGCAGCGGCCGGACGTCGGCCGCAGATCGCCGCCGCCGTCGCCGAGGTCGCCGCGCTGCCCGTCGAACGCCGCCAGGTGGCCCTGGCCGACTCCGGGCTGCTGGCCCCGCACTGGCCGCCACCGCACGGCCTGGGGGCCTCGCCGGCCGAGCAGTTGCTCATCGACGCGGAACTGAACGCCGCCGGTATCGCCCGGCCCGACCTGGTGGTCGGATGGTGGACGGTGCCGACCATCCTCGAGTACGGCACACCCGAGCAGATCGACCGGTTCGTCCCGGCGACGCTGCGCGGGGAGATCACCTGGTGCCAGTTGTTCAGCGAGCCCGGCGCGGGATCCGATCTTGCAGCGCTTCGCACCAAAGCCGTTCGCGCAGCGGGAGGTTGGCGTTTGACCGGCCAGAAGGTGTGGACCTCCGCCGCGCACCGGGCCGACTGGGGGGTCTGCCTTGCCCGGACCGACCCGGACGCGCCCAAGCACCGTGGCATCACCTATTTCCTGGTCGGCATGCGATCGGCCGGCATCGATATCCGTCCGCTGCGGGAGATCACCGGCGACGAGCTGTTCAACGAGGTGTTCCTCGACGAGGTTTTCGTGCCCGACGAGATGGTGGTAGGCGTCGTCGACGACGGCTGGCGACTAGCCCGCTCCACCCTGGCCAGCGAGCGGGTGGCGATGGCACACGGCACCGCGCTGGGAAACCCGATGGAGGAACTGCTGCGGTCCCTGGCCGCCGGACAGCTCGACCCCGCGCTGGCCGATCGGCTCGGTGAGCTGTTGCTGGCGGCCCAGGTCGGCAGTCTGCTCGACCACCGGATCGCCGCGCTCGCGGTCGAGGGCCGCGACACTGCCGCCGAGGCCAGCGCCCGCAAGCTGATCGGGGTGCGCTACCGGCAGGAACTCGAGGAGTTCCGGATGGAGCTCTCCGAGGGCGCCGGGATCGTCGCCAACCCCGCGGTGCAGGGCTTCCTCAACACCCGGTGCCTGTCGATCGCCGGCGGCACCGAGCAGATCCTGCTGACCATGGCCGGCGAACGACTGCTCGGGCTGCCGCGTTAGTCGTCGTAGGTCACCTCGACCGAGTCGGTCAGCGGACGCGCCTGGCAGGCCAGGATCAGTCCCTCGGCGAGGTCGTCGGCCTCAAGCACGTCATTGGTCTCCATCTCGACCTCCCCGTCGAGGCGGGTGACCGCGCACGCGCCGCAGTGGCCCTCCCGGCAGGAGTAGGGGGCCTCGATTCCCCCGTCGAGCAGGACGTCGAGCAGCTTCGCGCCACGCGGCCAGGACAGGGTGTGCGTCGCGCCGTCGAGGTGGACGATCGCGGTGGCCGGGTTTTCGGGACTCGTCACCGCGTGATGGTGTCCTCCCGGCCGACGGGCCGTCAACTAGAACGCGTTCCAGAAATGACGAAATAGTGAACGAGCTGGCAAGGGTTCGCGCCGCTCGACACAAATCGGAACGTGTTCTAGTCTGATCGGCAGACAGCATCCCCGGGAGGTTCTCAGTGACGTCGATCCAGCAGCGCGACGCGCAATCGGTTCTGGCCGCCATCGACGACGTCCTGCCGCGGATCGCCGGGCGCGCGTTCGAGGCCGAGGAACTGCGCCGGTTGCCCGACGCGAACATCGCCGACCTTGACGAGGCGGGGTTCTTCAAACTGCTCCAGCCCGAGCAGTGGGGCGGGCTGCAGTGCGAGCCAACGGTCTTCTTCGAGGCGGTGCGACGGATCGCCAGCGCGTGCGGATCGACCGGATGGGCCGGCGGCATCCTCGGTGTTCACAACTGGCACCTCGCTCAGTTCGACCAGCGGGCCCAGGACGACGTCTGGGCCGACGACCCGACCGTGCGGGTGTCGTCGTCCTACGCGCCGATGGGTGCCGGCGTCGTCGTCGACGGAGGCTACCTGGTCAACGGCAACTGGTTGTGGTCCTCCGGCTGCGACCACGCGAGTTGGACCTTCGTCGGGGGACCGGTGATCAAGGACGGCCGGCCGGTCGACTTCGGCAGCTTCCTGATGCCGCTCGGCGACTACCAGATTCGCGACGAGTGGAACGTCGTCGGACTCAAGGGGACCGGCAGCAACACCCTGGTGGTCAAGGACGTCTTCGTGCCCCGCCACCGGTTCCTGTCCTACGGCGCGATGAACGACCACAGCGCACCGGGTCTGGAGAACAACACCGCCCCGGTCTACCGGATGCCCTGGGGCACCATGCACCCGACCACCATCTCCACCCCGATCGTGGGAATGGCCTACGGCGCCTACGCGGCGCACGTCGAGTATCAGGGCAAACGGGTGCGGGCGGCCTTCGCGGGGGAGAAGGCGAAGGAAGACCCGTTCGCCAAGGTCCGCATCGCCGAGGCCGCCAGCGACATCGACGCCGCCTGGCGGCAGCTCAGCGGCAACCTGGCCGAGGAGTACGCGCTGCTGTGCGAGGGCAGAGAAGTGCCGATGGAACTTCGGGCCCGCGCCCGCCGCGACCAGGTCCGCGCCACCGGCCGCGCGATCGCCTCGATCGACCGCCTCTTCGAAGCGGCCGGCGCGACGGCGCTGAACAGCGACCAGGTGCTCCAGCGCTTCTGGCGCGACGCCCATGCCGGGCGGGTTCACGCCGCCAACGACGCCGAGCGCGCCTATGTCATGTACGGCAACCACGAGTTCGGGCTGCCCATCGGCGACACGATGGTCTAGCCGGCGCGATGACGTCGTTCATCCGGGAGGCCCAGTCCCAACAGCAGGCCGCGCTGACCTTCGAGGAGACCTCCCGATACGCCGAGGTCCGTACCGGCGACCGGGAGATGCGCCTGCACTACCACGAGGCCGGGGCGGGCGACGGCCAGACCGTGGTGCTCCTGCACGGCGGCGGGCCCGGGGCGTCGAGCTGGTCGAACTTCGGTCGCAACATCGCGGTGCTGGCGCAGCGGTTCCGGGTGCTGGCCGTCGACCAGCCCGGGTACGGCCACTCCGACAAGCACACCGAACACGAGCAGTACAACCGCTACAGCGCCGACGCGCTGCTCGCCCTCTTCGACCAACGGGGAATCGAGCGTGCCGCCCTGGTGGGTAACTCGCTGGGCGGGGGCACCGCGGTGCGTTTCGCGCTGGACAATCCCGACCGCGCCGGCCGGCTGGTGTTGATGGGCCCCGGCGGGCTGAGCGTCAACCTGTTCTCCCCCGACCCGACCGAGGGTGTCAAGCTGCTCGGCCGGTTCACCGCCGAACCCACCCGGGAGAACCTGGAGCGCTTCCTGCGCATCATGGTCTACGACCAGAAGCTGATCACCGAGGACCTGATCGACGAGCGCTTCGCCATCGCAAGCACGCCGGAGTCGCTGGCCGCCGCCCGGGCGATGGGGAAATCGTTCGCCGGCCCCGATTTCGAGCTGGGGATGATGTGGCGGGAGGTTTACCGGCTGCGCCAGCGGGTACTGCTCATCTGGGGACGCGAGGATCGCGTCAACCCGCTCGACGGCGCCCTGGTGGCCCTCAAGCAGATTCCGCGGGTGCAGTTGCACGTCTTCGGCCAGTGCGGGCACTGGGCGCAGCTGGAGAAGTTCGACGAGTTCAACCGGTTGACCATCGACTTCCTGGGGGGTGACGCATGATCCGGTCGCTGGGTTATCTGCGGATCGAGTCCACCGACGTCCCGGCATGGCGGGAGTACGCGCTGAAGGTGCTCGGCATGGTGGAGGGCAAGGGGTCGGTCGACGGGGCGCTGTATCTGCGGATGGACGACTTCCCGGCGCGGCTGGTGATCATTCCGGGCGAGCACGACCGGCTGTCCGAGGCGGGCTGGGAATGTGCCAACGCCGAGGGGCTGCAGCAGGTCCGAAAGGCCCTCGACGTCGAGGGGGTGCCCTACAAGGAGGCGACGGCGGCCGAGTTGGCCGAGCGCCGGGTCGACGAGATGATCTCGTTCTCCGATCCGTCCGGGAACCGCCTGGGGGTCTTCTGCGGCGCGGCCCTGGAGCACCGCCGGGTGGTCAGCCCCTACGGGCACCGGTTCGTCACCGGCGAGCAGGGGCTGGGCCATGTGGTGCTGTCCACCCGTGACGACGCCGAGGCCCTGCACTTCTACCGCGATGTACTGGGATTCCGGCTGCGGGACTCGATGCGCCTGCCGCCGCAACTGGTGGGCCGGCCCGCCGACGGCCCGCCGGCCTGGCTGCGGTTCTTCGGCTGCAACCCCCGCCACCACAGCCTGGCGTTCCTGCCGATGCCCACCCCCAGCGGCATCGTGCACTTGATGATGGAGGTGGAGAGCAGCGACGACGTCGGCCTCTGCCTGGACCGGGCGCTGCGGCGCGGGGTGCCGATGTCAGCCACCCTCGGCCGTCACGTCAACGACAAGATGCTGTCCTTCTACATGAAGACGCCCAGTGGGTTCGACGTCGAGTTCGGCTGTGAGGGAATGGAAGTCGACGACCACGACTGGATCGCCCGGGAGAGCACCGCGGTCAGCCTGTGGGGCCATGACTTCTCCATCGGCTCCCGCGCCACCTAGCGGCGCAGATGTCCGCCGAGGCCGTCGACGCCCGGGAATTCCGCCGGGTTCTCGGGCAGTTCGCCACCGGGATCACGATCATCACGACCATGCAGGACGATGCGCCGATCGGATTCGCCTGCCAGTCCTTTGCCGCCCTGTCGCTCGACCCGCCGCTGGTGTTGTTCTGCCCCACCAAGATGTCCCGGTCGTGGCAGGCCATCGAGGCGTCGGGCAGATTCTGCGTCAACATCCTCAGCGAGGCACAGCGCGAGGTCTGCGCGCGCTTCGGCTCTCGCGAGCCCGACAAGTTCGCCGGCGTGGGATGGCACCGGTCCCCGACGGGTGACCCGGTGCTCGAGGGCTCACTGGCCCACATCGACTGCGACGTCGAGGCCGTCCACGACGGGGGTGACCACTTCGTGGTGTTCGGCCGCGTGCGCTCGCTCGCGGAACTGCCCGCGACCAAGCCCCGCCCGCTGCTGTTCTACCGCGGGGAGTACACCGGCATCGAACCGGACAAGAACACCCCGGCGCAGTGGCGCGACGACCTCGAGGCATTCCTCACCGCAACCAGCCCCGACACCTGGCTGTAGGGCTCTGGGGCTCCCGCCCGTCCATTCCCCTCGCGAGCAGACACAGAGGTCCCCCAGTCCCGGCGTGTCGCGGGACATCTGTGTCTGCTCGCGGGGTGGGCCGGTCGACGGCGGCGCCGAACATCGGCACGATGGTCCCTGTGGCCCGGCCCCTGCTGATCCTGCTCGCCGCCACCGCCGCGTTCGCGGTGGCGTTCGGCACGGTGCGGGCGTCCGCCCAGTCGGACGGGGCTTACCCCGCCGTGCTGGCCGGTCACGCCATCCTGCCGGCGCTGACGCTGATCGACCCGCCGCCGGACGCACCGGCCGAATTCCGAACCAGCGGCAAGTACGCCGACCCGCCCGCCGCCGGCGACGTGGCCTGGCCGCTGGCCGGCCAGCCCGCCCAGGGCCATTCGGCGATCCGGCGCGCCGCTGACGGAAGCTTCTGGGTGCTCACCGACAACGGCGCCGGGAGCAAGGCGAACTCCGGGGATTTCATGCTGCACCTGAACCGCTATCGGGTCGACTTCGCCGCCGGCGAGGTCGACCGCCTGCAGACCGTGTTCCTGCGCGACCCGGAAGGCGTCGCCCCGTTCCGGATCGTCACCGACGGCACCGCCGAGCGTTACCTGACCGGCGCCGACTTCGACCCGGAGAGCCTGGCGTTCGCCGGGGGCCAGATGTGGATCGGTGACGAGTTCGGTCCCTACCTGCTCAGGTTCGACCTCGAGGGCAGGCTCGGTGGGGTCGTCGAGACGATGGTGGACGGGCGGGTGGTCCGATCGCCGGATCATCCGGCCGGGGCCGGCTCGCCCGAGGTCGCGCGGTCGAAGGGCCTGGAGGCCCTGGCCGGATCGCCCGACGGACAGCTGCTGTACCCGATGCTGGAGGGGCCACTGGCAGCGGAGTCCGACCCACTGGCGGTGCGCATCCTGGAGTTCGAGCTGCCGGCCACCCGCTGGACCGGCCGGCACTGGACCTACCCGCTCGAGCAGGAGGGCAACGCGATCGGCGGTCTCACCATGATCGACGCGACCACCGCGCTGGTCATCGAGCGTGACGGTGGCTTCGGCACCGCGGACCGGGCCTGCCCCGCCGGCGAGAGCCGCACGGACTGCTTCGAGCGCCCGGCGCGGTTCAAGCGGGTCTACAAGATCGAGATGGACCAGGCGCGGGCCGGCGGTCCGGTGCGCAAGATCGGGTACGTCGACCTGATGTCGATCGCCGATCCGGAGGGCCTGGCGCGGGTGCCGCTGACCGGTGGGACCCTGGCCTTTCCCTTTGCGACGATCGAGAGCGTCGATGTGGTCGACGACCGTCACATCGTGGTCGGCAACGACAACAATCTGCCGTACTCCCGCAGCCGCGACCCGGGGCGGATCGATGACAACGAGTGGGTGCTGCTCGAGGTGGCAGGCCTGCTGGGCGCGAGGTGATCCGGCTCAGCGACTCAGCCACGGGCTCAGCCGGCGCAGCGCCTCGTCGATGTCGGCGGCCGGTCCGGCGAAGGAGAACCGCACCGACGACCCGCCGTTGACCGTGTCGAAGTCGATCCCCGGGGCGATCGCCAGGCCGGTGTCGGACAGCAATTGCTCGCAGAACCGCAGCGAGTCGGAGGTGAAGTCGGACACGTCCGCCCAGACGTAGAACGCGCCGTCGGGCGGGGCGACCCGGGTGATCCCGATCTGACGCAGCCCGGACAGCAGGGTGTCGCGGTTGGCCGCGTAGCCGGCCAGGTGGCCGTCGGCTTCCGCCAGCGAGTCCGCCCCGTACGCGGCCAGTGCCGCGTACTGGGACAGCACCGGCGGGCAGATGGTGAAGTTGCCGGTCAGGCAGCCCCCCGCCCGCCGCAGGGCGGGCGGGACCAGCAGCCAGCCCAGCCGCCATCCGGTCATCGCGAAGTATTTCGAGAAGCTGTTGACCACCACCGCGTCGCGTGAGGTCTGCCAGGCGCAGGCGGTCTCCGGCGCACCCGGGTAGACCAGGCCGTGATACACCTCGTCGCTGATCAGCCGAACGCCCTCGGCGTCGCACCAGGCCGCGATCGCGGCCAATTCCGCGGGGTCGATCACGGTGCCGGTCGGGTTGGCCGGGCTGGCGACGACCACTCCGCGCACGGGAGGGTCGAGTTCGGCGAGCATCTGCACCGTCGGCTGGAATCGGGTCGCCGGCCCGCACTCGATCTCGACCACCTCGCAGCCCAGCGCGGCCAGGATGTTGCGGTAGCAGGGATAGCCCGGACTGGCGAGCGCCACCCGGTCGCCGGGGTCGAAACATGACAGGAAGGCGAGCAGGAATCCGCCCGAGGAGCCGGTGGTGAGCACCACGTCGTCCACGCCGACGTCGACCCCGTACCGGGCGTAGGAATCGGCGATCAGCTGGCGCAGTTCCGGAATCCCGAGTGCCACCGAGTAACCAAGACGGTTGTGCCGCAGCGCCTCTGCGGCGGCGGCCAGCACCGGCCGCGGCGCGCCGGCGCTGGGCTGACCAGCCGAGAGATTCACCAGATCGCCATGGCTGCGTTGGCGCTCGGCCGCCGCCAGCCATACGTCCATCACGTAGAACGGCGGGATGCCCGCCCGCAGTGCCACGCGGTCGTTGCGATCGCTCACCTGCGCCAGGCTAGAGCACCTCGGATTCGAGCCGGCGAAGCTGCTGTTCGGGTGTGCCCAGCAGCGCGGCGCTCGTGTGGGCACGCTTGAAGTAGAGCTGCATATCGTGCTCCCAGGTGATGGCGATGCCGCCGTGCAACTGAACCGCCTCCCCGGCGACGGTGCAGAACGACTCTGTGGCAGCCAGGCGGGCCAGTGCCGCGGAGGTCCGACCGGGTGCGGCGATCGCGTCGCCGACGACCGCGCGCGCCGACTCCACCGCCACGTAGAGATCGGCCATCCGGTGCTTGAGGGCCTGGAAGCTGCCGATCGGCCGGCCGAACTGAACCCGTTGTTTGGTGTAGTCGACGGTCAGTTCCAGGCAGCGGGCGGCAGCACCGACCTGTTCGGCGGCCATGAGGATCGCCGCGGTGTCGGCCAGCCCGGGATCCGGTCCGAGCTCCTCGGTGCGGCCGGGGGTCAGCCGCGCCAGCCGTCGGGTGGGATCCAGTGGCGTGCGCGCCTCGACGACGACGTCGTGCCAGCGCACCAGCCGTCCGTCTTCGACGGCGACGACGACGTCGGCGGCGTCGCCGTGGATCACGTGGTCGCGGTCGGTCACCAGGGCGCCGACCGACTCGCCGGCCGCCAGTGCTTCGAGGGCGGCGGTGTCGGGTTCCTCGGCGGCCAGCAACGCCAGCTCGGCCAGCGTGGTCCCCAGCAGCGGGCTGGGCACTAGGCCCCGACCCAGCTCTTCGATCACGGCGGCAGCGTCGGCGAGTTCGCCTCCCGCGCCGCCGAACTCCTCGGGAACCACCAGCGCGGCGGCGCCGACCTGTTCGCAGAGCAGCCCCCAGAGCGTCTCGTCGTAACCGCGGTCGGACTCCATGGCCCGACGTACCTCCTCCGGGCCGGCGTGCCGCTCGACCAGGGCGGCCACGGTCTGGCGCAGTAGATCGCGTTCCTCGCTCACAGGGCCTCCAGAACCCGTCGCCGGTGGAAAGTCGGATTGCCCCACGCCGCGTGTAGCGCCTGCACCCGCAGCAGCAAGTGCGAGAGGTCGTGCTCTGCGGTGTAGCCGATCGCACCGTGGGTCTGCAAGGACGCCCGCGCGGCCAGCAGCGCGGCATCCGAGGCCGCGGCTTTGGCGGCGCTGACATCCCTTGCCGTGTCGGGGGATTCAGCGGCCAGGGACAGAGCCGCGCCGTAGAGCAGCGGTCGCGCGAGTTCGAGGGCGATGTGCACGTCGGCGAGTTTGTGCTTGATCGCCTGGTAGCTGCCGATCACCCGGCCGAACTGGGTGCGCTGCTTGGCATACTCGACCGACATGTCCAGCATCGCCTGACCCGCCCCGACCAGTTGGGCGGCGCTGGCGAGCACCCCGTACTCGGCGGCGGTGGCGGTGTCGGCCGCCCGGGTCGTGCCCGAGGCGGTGACCTCGGCCAGCACCCGGGTGGGGTCGATCGAATCGTGCTGCGCCCCGGCGGTGGCGTCTGCGACCTGCCCGTCGCCGGCCAGCAGGACCACATCGGCAAACTCGGCGGCCACCGCGCGAGGTACCAGCGGCGGCAGCGCCACCGTGGCGACGGTCTCGCCGGCGGCCAGGGCGGCGGAGCGTTCGTCGTCGCGCAGCAGAATCGGCGCCACCGCTACCGACTCGGTCACCGGGCCCGGGACGCACCAGCGGCCGAGCCGTTCGCAGGCGACCACCAGGTCCACCGGGTGGGCGTCGAGGCCGCCGAACCTCGCACCGACGGCCAGTGCGGTGACGCCGAGGTCGGCCAGGCGAGCCCAGATCGCGCGAGCGGACGCGGTATCGCCGGCGGTCCACGACCGGACCGCGGCCGGCACGTCGGCGCTGCGGAGGGCGGCGTCGATGCTGTCCGCGAACTCGCGTTGCTCGGCGTCGAGGGCGAATCGCATCAACCCTTCGCCTCTCGCGGCAGGCCGAGCAGCCGTTCGGCGATGATGTTGCGCTGAACCTCGTTGGTGCCCGCGTAGATCGGCCCGCCGAGGGCGAACAGCAGGCCCTCGCTCCAGGTACCGGCCAGTTCACCGGCGGCACTGCGCAGGTCCAGTGCGCTCTGGTGGAGGGCGACGTCGAGTTCCGACCAGAACACCTTGGTCACCGAGGACTCCGCTCCCAGTTCGCCGCCGTCGGACACCCGGGTCACGGTGCCGAAGGTGTGCAGCCGGTAGGCCTGCGCCTTGACCCACGCGTCGGCAACCCGGTCGGCGAAGGCTGGGTCGGAACCCTGATTGCGCCACAGGGCCACCAGGCGTTCCGCCGGGGCGACGAACCGCGCCGGGCTGCGCAACGACATCCCGCGTTCGTTGCTGGCCGTGCTCATCGCCGCACGCCAGCCCTCACCGGCAGCGCCGATCACGTCGTGGTCCGGGACGAACACGTCGTCGAGAAAGATCTCGCCAAATCCGGTCGCCCCCCCGAGTTGTTCGATCGGGCGCACGGTCACGCCGTCGGCTCGAAGGTCGAACATCACGTAGATCAGGCCGCGGTGGCGCTGCGCCTCGGGGTCGGAGCGGAACAGGCCGAACGCGCGGTCGCCGAACACCGCGCGACTGCTCCAGATCTTCTGCCCGTTGAGCAACCACCCGCCCTCGGTGCGGCTGGCGGTGGAGCGCAGCGAGGCCAGGTCGCTGCCGGACTCGGGTTCGGACCATGCCTGCGCCCAGATCTCCTCGCCGCTGGCCATTTTCGGCAGGATCCGGTCCAGCTGCTCTTCGGTGCCGTGCGTGAACAGGGTGGGCGCCAGCATCGAGGTGCCGTTCGCGCTGGCGCGTCCGGGTGCTCCGGCGGCGAAGTACTCTTCCTCGAAGACCACCCACTGCAGCAGGGTGGCATCGCGCCCGCCATAGCGTTGCGGCCAGGTGATGACTGACAGGCCCGCATCGAAGAGCACCCGGTCCCAGTGCCGGTGCTGTGCGAAACCGGCTGCGGTGTCATAGGACTCGGTGGGGAAGTGATGCCGGTTGGCGGCGAGGAAAGCGCGGACCTCGTCGCGGAAGGCGAGGGTGTCGGCGTCGTAGGCCAGATCCATCAGGCCATCTCTCGCAGTGTCGGTTTCACAACCTTGCCACCGGGGTTGCGGGGCAACTCGCCGATGAAGCGCACCGTGCGCGGTGTCTTGAAGTTGGCGAGGTGCTCTCGGGTGTAGGTGATCACGGACGCCTCGTCGATGTCGGATCCCGGCCGGCGAACGATGAAGGCCCGACCCACCTCGCCGAGTCGCTCGTCGGGCACGCCGATGACGGCGGCGTCGGCGACGCCGTCCATTCGGGCCAGCACCTGCTCCACCTCGGCCGGGTAGACGTTGAAGCCGCCGCAGATGTACATGTCCTTGAGGCGGTCGGTGATTCGCAGATTTCCCTCGGCGTCGACGGTGCCGATGTCGCCGGTGTGCAGCCAGCCGTCGGCGTCGATCGCGGCGGCGGTGGCACCCGGGTCGTCGAGGTAGCCCAGCATGACGTTGGGCCCGCGCAACAGCACCTCCCCGGCGCCGTGCTCGTCGGGGTTGTCCACGCGAAGTTCGAAACCGGCGATCGGTCGACCGCAGGTGGTGGCCACCGTCACCGGGTCGTCGTCGGCACGGCACATTGTGCCGAAACCGCTCGCCTCGGTCAGGCCGTAGGCGGTGAGCACGATGTCGAAGTCCAGTTCCTGCTGCATGCGCTCGATCAGCACCACCGGCACGATGGCGGCGCCGGTTACGGCGAAGCGCAGCGAGGACAGGTCATAGTCGCCGCGGGCCGGGTGGTCCAGCAGAGTCTGGTAGATCGTCGGCGGCCCGGGCAGCACCGTGATGCGGTGCGCCTCGACGGCTCGCATCGCCTGTTCCGGATCGAACGTCAACTGCGGCACCAGGGTGGCGCCGGTCTGCAGACAGGCCAGGATCCCCGCTTTGTAGCCGAAATTGTGGAAGAACGGGTTGATACACAGGTAGCGGTCGGCGCTGGTCAACTGCCCACACGCCGCCCACGCGCCCGGCGCTGAGAGCGACTGGCGGTGCGCGCACAACACTCCCTTGCTGCGGCCGGTCGTGCCCGACGTGAACAAAATGTCGGAAACGTCGTCCGGGGACACCGCGGCGGCGCGGGCGTCGACCTCGGCCAGGGGTACCGACTCGCCGGTCATGAAGTCGTCCCAGTCACCGGCCTCATCGCCTTCGATCGGCACCCGGATGATGTGCCGCAGCGACGACACCGCGGCGCGGTCGAGTTCGGCCACCCGGTCGGCGCCGAGGAAGCGCCCCATCCCGATGAGCAACGGCGCCTGGGTGCGGGCCAGGATGTCGGTCGCTTCGGCGGCGGTGTAGCGGGTGTTGATCGGCACCGCGGCGGCACCCGCGTAGTGCGCGGCAAGGCAGGCCACCACCCAGTGCCAGGTGTTGGGCGACCAGATCGCCACCCGGTCGCCGGGGTTGACGCCCAGTCCCGCCATCGCGGCGCCCGCCCGCCGGACCTCCTCGCGCAGGGCGGCGAAGGTGAAGGTGCGGTCATCGGTGAGCAGGGCGTCGTGGTCGGCGAACTCTTCGGCCATCCGGTCGAGCACCGCCGGTGTTGTGAGCCGGTCCGTCATGCTGCTCCCGTCCAACAAAGCAAGTGCTTGGTAGGTTAGTCTACAGAGGTGGATGTCGAGGAGTTCCGGGCGGAGGTCCGCGGGTGGCTGGCCGACAACCTCGTCGGCGAATACGCCACACTCAGGGGCCTCGGCGGGCCGGGCCGCGAGCACGAGTCCTTCGCCGAGCGGCTGGCATGGAACCAGAAACTGGCGGCCGCCGGACTGACGTGTCTGGGGTGGCCCGTCGAGCACGGGGGTCGCGGTCTGTCGGTGGCCCACCGGGTGGCCTTCTACGAGGAGTACGCCCGAGCCGACGCCCCCGACAAGGTCAACCACCTCGGCGAGGAACTCGTCGGTCCCACGCTGATCGCCTTCGGAACCCCTGAACAGCAGCGGCGTTTCCTGCCCGCCATCCGCGACGTCACCGAACTGTGGTGCCAGGGTTACTCCGAGCCCGGGGCCGGCAGCGACCTGGCCAACGTCGCGACCTCCGCGGAGTTGCGGGACGGGCAGTGGATCATCAACGGTCAGAAGGTATGGACGTCGCTGGCGCACTGGGCGCAATGGTGTTTCGTGATCGCACGAAGCGAGAAGGGATCCAAGCGGCACGCCGGTCTGTCGTATCTGCTGGTGCCGCTGGATCAGCCGGGTGTCGAGATTCGGCCGATCGTCCAACTCACCGGAGACTCGGAGTTCAACGAGGTGTTCTTCACCGACGCCCGCACCGACGCCGACCTGGTCGTCGGAGCACCCGGCGACGGCTGGCGGGTGGCGATGGGCACCCTGCTCTTTGAGCGCGGGGTGTCCACGCTCGGACAGCAGATCCGCTACGCCCGTGAGCTTTCCGGTCTTGTGGAGCTGGCCAAGGAGAACGGCGCCATCGACGACCCGCTGATCCGTGAACGGCTCACCCGGGCCTGGGCAGGGTTGCAGACCATGCGGTCGTTCGCGCTCGCGACCATGGACACCGAACGCTTGGGCGACGACAACGTTTCCAAGCTGCTGTGGGCCAACTGGCACCGCGATCTGGGCGAACTGGCGATGGCGATCAAGGGCCGCGGCGGCCTGGTGCTCGACGGCGGCGAGTACGACGAGTGGCAGCGGCTGTTCCTGTTCTCTCGGGCCGACACCATCTACGGCGGGTCGAACGAGGTGCAGCGCAACGTGATCGCCGAACGGGTCCTCGGGTTGCCGCGCGAGGCCCGCGGTTGATCGGCGACCTGAGCGCGCCGCCGCCCGAGGTCGCCGGCCACGGACTGCTGCGCGGCCGGGTCGTCGTGGTGACCGCGGCCGCCGGAACCGGTATCGGCTCGGCGGAGGCGCGGCCCGCGCTGGCCGGGGGGGCCGCCGGGATGGGTTCCCGCCACCACGAACGCCCAC
>CAYXOM010000102.1:0-4757 GCA_964466565.1 uncultured Mycobacterium sp. | reverse complement strand
ACGGAAGTTTCCGACCTGCTGGTCACCGGCGGCGACTGGCAGGGCGCGCCGCTGCGGATGGCCGCCCGGGTCTGCGGGTACGAGATCACCGCCGGACCCGGCGCGGGTGCCCCGGTACCGGGGTCCGGACGGGTCGGCGGTGTGCGGGTGTCGGTCCGGGTCCGCGGCAGGGCCGCACGATGAGCGCCGCCGCTCCGGCGCGGGTGGCGGCGATCTGGTGCATGGACTGGCCGGCGGTGGCGGCCGCGGCGGCGGCGGGGCTGCCCGCCACCGCACCGGTGGCGGTGGTCCGGGCCAACCGGGTACAGGCCTGTTCGGCCGCGGCCCGCGAGGCCGGCGTGCGCCGCGGTCTGCGCCGCCGGGAGGCCCAATCCCGTTGTCCCCTGGTACATGTCGCGCCCGCCGACCCGGGCCGGGATGCCCGGTTCTTCGAGCCCGTTGTCGCGGCGGTGGACGAGGTGGTGCCGCGTGCCGAGGTGCTGCGCCCCGGCCTGCTGGTGCTGCCGGTCGGCGGCGCGGCCCGTTACTTCGGGTCCGAGCAGGCCGCGGCCGAGCGACTGCTCGACGCGGTGGCCGCCACCGGCGCCGAATGCCAGGTGGGGATCGCCGACCAGCTCGGCACCGCCGTCCTTGCCGCCCGGGCCGCCCGGGTGGTCCGGCCGGGCCGGGACCGGGCCTTTCTGTCCGGACTGTCGGTCAGGCGGCTGGCCGACGAGCCCGGGCTGTCCGGGCCCGGATATGCCGAACTGGCTGATCTGTTGTGGCGCATGGGGATACGGACTCTCGGCGACTTCGCCGCGCTGCCCCGGCGCGAGGTGACCTCGCGGTTCGGTCCCGGCGCGGCGGCAGCACACCGGATCGCCGCCGGCGAGCGCGGGCGCCGGCCGTCGGGGCGCGAACCGCCCCCCGATCTCGAGGCGGTGCTGCGCTGCGACCCCCCGGTGGACCGGGTGGACGCCGCCGCCTTCGCCGGCCGGACGCTGGCCGCCGCCCTGCACCGCAACCTGGAGTCCGCCGGCCTGGCGTGCACCCGGCTGGCGATCGTCGCGGCGAGCGCCGACGGCACCGAGCTGAGCCGGGTCTGGCGCTGCGCGGAGCCGCTGACCCCTGAGGCCACCGCCGACCGGGTGCGCTGGCAGCTCGACGGGTGGCTCCCCCGCCGTGGCCGAGGATCGTTGTGCGCCGACCGCGAGGGCGGGCCGACCGGGCCGCTGACCACGCTGCGGCTGCAGCCGGTCGAGGTGATCGGCGCCGGGGCGATGCAGCTGTCGCTGAGCGACGGCCCCGGTGCCGAGGACCGGATGCGGGCCCACCGCGCGCTGGTCCGGGTGCAGGGTCTGCTGGGTCCGGAGGCGGTGCGGATTCCCGCGCTCAGCGGCGGCCGGGGACCCACCGAGCGGATCACCCTGACCCCGCTCGGCGACGAGATCCTGCCGCGGGCCGCTCCCGACCGCCCCTGGCCGGGGCAGCTGCCCTCGCCGGCCCCGGCGGTGCTGTTCGAGGAGCCGGTGGAGCTGCTCGACCGCCGGGGCGACCCGGTGATCGTCAGCGACCGGGGCATGTTCACCGCCGAGCCCCACCGGCTGGCCGGGGCCGGGCACCGCGGCCGGCTGGGCTGGTGGACCGGGCCGTGGCCGGCCGACGAGGACACGGCGCGGGCCCAGGTCCTCCTCGACGGCGATCCGCCGCAGGCGCTGCTGCTGTGCTACCGCCGCCGGCGCTGGTACCTGGAGGGCGTCTACGAGTGAGCGGCCAACTGCTCGCCGAACCAGTCCGGCCACGGCGTCTTGGCGTAGGTCGTGCTGTCCACGCAGACGTGGACCATCGACGCCTCGGCGATGAGGTCGTCGCCGCGGGTGATGGTGAACCGGCTGCGCAGCGAGGTGCGGCCGGGGGGCTCGATCGCGACGGCGACCATCAGTTCGTCATCGAAGGTGGCGGGCGCGCGGAACTGCACCTCGGCGGCCGCCACCACCAGGTCGATGCCGCGGTCCAGCAGCGTCCGGTAGCTGCCGAAGTGCTCGCGCAGGGCCTCGGAGTGCGCCATGTCGACCCAGGTCAGGTAGTGGCCGTTGAACGCCCGGCCCTGCATGTCGCACTCGACGTAGCGAACCCGTAGCGGCATCCGCGAGCGGGCGGTCGGGCTCACCCCTCTTGGATGCTGAAATCGGTGATGCCGTCCCACTCCCGCAACGTCCACCCGGTCACCGGGTTGCCGGTGACCACCACCCGGCCGGTGTTGGGCAGCGGGTTGTCGTTGAGCAGGGTGGGCTTGCCGTTCTGTGCGTTGAGCAACGTCCACATCATGATCGCCAGCCCGCTGGAGAATGCCACCGGCTTGTCCTCGCCGCTGTCGTAGATCTTCTGCACCGCCGCGGTGAACGCGTCGTTGAACTGGTCGCCGTCGACCGAACCGGGGATGCCGAAGCGCCGGTCGCCCCTCAGCCAGCCCTCCGGACCCAGCAGCAGCGTCCCGGAGGTGTCGCTGACGGGGATTCCCTCGAACCAGCCGGCGGAGATCTCGTTGAGGCCCGGCAGCACCGTCACCTGTTCGCCCAGCGCCTTGGCCAGCGGGGCGGCGGTCTGCTGGGTGCGCACCGCCTGCGAGGCGTACACGCCGTCGTACCGGTTGGCGGCGAGCTGGTTGGCCAGCGTCGCGGCCTGCTCCTCCCCCAGCGCGGTCAGCGGCGAACCGGGCGCGTCGCCGGCGACGATGTTCTCGGCGTTGGCCTCCGACTCGGCATGCCGGATGAAGGTCAGCGTGATGTTGCGCTCGTCGGGAACGGCGGGGGAACCGCACGCGGCGACCAGGACTGCTGCCACCGGCACCGCGACGGCCGCCCGCAGGAATCGGAGGCGGGAAACGCTCATGGGAACAGCGTGCACTCCCGGCGGCCCGCACGGGGCCGATTCGGCGCAGACCGGCTGTGGGATGCTCTTGGACCATGGCACTGGATCCCTCGGCCATCGGCACGGTCACCGAACCCCGGGTCTACGAATGGACCGACCGCGACACCATGCTCTACGCGCTGGGGGTGGGCGCGGGAATCGCCGATCTGGCCTTCACCACCGAGAACAGCCACGACATCCCCCAGCAGGTGCTGCCGACGTTCGCGGTCATCTGCTGCATGGGCTTCACCGCCGCCCCACTGATCGGTACCTTCAACGCCGGCATGCTGCTGCACGGCTCCCAGGAGATCCGGCTGTCGGCCCCGCTGCCGGCGGCCGGCGCGCTGTCGGTGGTCGCCGAGGTCGCCGACATCCAGGACAAGGGCGAGGGCAAGAACGCCGTCGTCATGCTGCGCGCCCGCGGCAGCGACCCGGCCACCGGCGCCCAGGTCGCCGAGACGCTGACCACCCTGGTGATCCGCGGCGCGGGCGGGTTCGGCGGGCTGCCCGGGCGCCGGCCCGCCGCCCCGGAGTTTCCCGACCGCGACCCCGACACCCGCGTCGCGCTGCCGACCCGCGAGGACCAGGCGCTGATCTACCGGCTCTCCGGGGACCGCAACCCGCTGCACAGCGACCCGTGGTTCGCCCGGGAACTGGCCGGATTCCCCACGCCGATCCTGCACGGGCTGTGCACCTACGGCTTCGCCGGCCGGGCGCTGCTGTCCGAACTGGCCGACGGCGAGGCGGCCCGGCTGACCGCCATGACGGCCCGGTTCTCCTCCCCGGTCTTCCCGGGCGAGACCCTGACGACCTCGATCTGGCGCACTGCCCCGGGTACGGCGGTCTACCGCACCGAGGCCGCCGCCCCGGACGGATCCGGTGCCCGCGTCGTGCTCGACGACGGGGTGGCCGAGTACACCGACTGAAAGCCGGGTCCGCCCCAGACGACTCCGTCTCAGACGACCCCGCCGACCAGGCGGCCGATGGCGTAGGTGATCACCATCGCCAGCGCCCCGCCGATCACCACCCGCCGGGTCGCTTGCGCCGGGTCGGCGCCACCGAGGCGGGCGCTGATCCAGCCGGTGATCCCCAGCGCCAGCAGCACGGCGGCGAAGGTCACCGGGATGCGCGCCGCCGGCGGGGTGAGCAGGATCGCCAGCAGCGGCAGCAGCGCGCCGACGGTGAATGAGATCGCCGAGGAGATCGCCGCGTGCCAGGGATTGGTGAGTTCGTCGGGGTCGATCCCGAGTTCGATGTCGACGTGTGCGGCGAACGCGTCGCGGTCGGTCAGTTCCCGGGCCACCGCGCGGGCGGTCTGCGGCGAAAGCCCTTTGGCCTCATAGAGTCCGATGAGTTCGTCGAACTCGGCCTCGGGCTCCTCGGCCAGTTCCCGGCGCTCCTTGGCCAGCAGCGCGCGTTCGGTGTCGCGCTGGGTGCTCACCGAAACGTACTCGCCCAGCGCCATCGACAGCGCCCCGGCGGTCAGGCCGGCGATGCCGGCGGTGGCGATGTTGCCGCGGTCCACGGTGGCCGCCGCCACCCCGATGACGATGCCGGCCACCGACACGATGCCGTCGTTGGCGCCCAGCACCCCCGCCCGCAGCCAGTTGAGCCGGTCGTTGAGCGAGCCGACGTGCGGTTCGGCGGGATGACTCACCCGGTCAGACTAGGGCCGCGTCCGCCCCTGTTCTATCGAACGCGTGTTCGATAGCATCGCGGGATGGGCTGGAGCGACGGACCCCCGAACTGGGCCGAGATGGAGCGGGTGCTCAACGGCCGGCCCCCGCCGGCCGGCCGGGAGGCCCGGGGCGAGCCGGCCCCGGTCCGCCCCGGGCCCCGCCCCTCGGCGGGGCCCTACGCCGAACTGC
>CAYXOM010000101.1:0-1748 GCA_964466565.1 uncultured Mycobacterium sp. | reverse complement strand
GCAACGCCGACAGTGCGGCCGGTGCCCGGCCCGGTTCGCCGGTCCACGGCGGCAACGCGGCCAACACCGCACGGACCCGGCCGGGGTTCTCGATCGCCCAGGCGGTCGCCACCGCCGCCCCCAGGGAGACCCCCCCGACGGCGACCGGACCCGCCGCGGCCGCCTCGTCGAGGGCGCGCAGGTAGCCCGCCACCACACCGGCCGGTTCCGGCCGGACCGCGACGAGTCGTGCCCCGGTAGCCGCCAGTGGCAGGCCGAAGGCCTGTCGCAGGTAGACATCATCGGATCCGGTACCGGGAAGGAGCACCGTCGGTACCCCGGCGAGAACGTCCTCCGGGGTGACCGCCATCACACGATTGTGCCGCTAGGGCGAAGTCGCCGGGAATCGGGGGCCGGGATCGTGGCAGGCTGGTACCGCAGGGTCTAGCGTGGCCGTTGGCACTGTGATCGACCCTCAGGAGAGACCATGGCTACGGCCGAAGGTTTTGTTCGCCGAATCACCCGCCGGCTGACCGAATCACCGGAGCAGCGCGACGCCGAGGAGCTGTCCGGACAGGCCGCCTCCACCGGGGCGCAACGGGCCGTCGACTGCCGGCGCGGCCAGGAGGTCACCATGGTGGGCGAATTACGCTGCGTGGAGACCAACGCCAAGGGCTGCCCGGGGGGCGTGCGCGCCGAACTGTTCGACGGGACCGACACGGTGGTCCTGGTCTGGCTCGGCCAGCGGCGAATTCCCGGGATCGACTGCGGCCGCAGGCTGCGGGTGCACGGCCGGCTGGGCACTCTGGACAACGGCACCAAGGCGATCTACAACCCGCGCTACGAGATCGAGCGTTGAGCGCTGTGGGAGACCGAGCGTCGAGCGCGGCGCCCGACGGCTCCGCCACGCCCTCGCCGCCGTCCGGCCGGACACCGGGGCAGGCTCTGCTGGGCCAGATGGGCGGGGTCAGCGGCCTGATCTACTCGGCGCTGCCGGTGGCGGTGCTGGTGCCGATGAACACCGCCTTCGGGCTGGTGCCGGCCATTCTCTCCGCTCTCGGGGTCGCCGCGGCCATCCTGGTCTGGCGCCTCTACCGGCGCGACTCGGTGCGGCCCGCGCTGGCCGGCTTCCTGGGGGTCGGGCTCAGTTCGCTGATCGCCTGGATCGTCGGGGAGTCCAAGGGCTATTTCCTGCTGGGCATCTGGATGTCGCTGTTCTGGGCGTCGGTTTTCGCCCTGTCGGTGCTGCTGCGCCGCCCGGTTGTCGGCTACGTGTGGAGTTGGGTCAACGGTCATGACCGCAGCTGGCGGAGATCCCGGCGAGCGCTGTTGGCCTTTGATCTGGCCACGCTGACCTGGGTGGCGGTGTTCGGGGCACGCTTCGTGGTTCAGCACCGGCTCTACGACGCCGACGAGACCGGCTGGCTGGGGGTCGCACGGATCGCCATGGGCTGGCCGCTGGCGGCCCTCGGTGCGCTGGTCACCTACCTGGCGATCCGGGCGGCCCAGCGCGCGGTGCACGCCCATCCTGCCGCCACCTAGCGGTCCCCGTGGGCCAGCAACTGCCGCAGTTCGGCCTCGACGTCCGGTGCGGTGACGAACAGCAGTTCATCGCCACCCTCCAGTGGCTGATCAGGCTCCGGCAGGATCACCCGCTGACCGCGCAGGATGGTCACCAGGGCGACGTCTCGCGGCAGGGTCAGCTTGCGGACCGGGCGTCCACCCCACGGCGTGTCCTCGGGCAGGGTGACCTCGACCAGGTTGGCGTC
>CAYXOM010000100.1:0-1801 GCA_964466565.1 uncultured Mycobacterium sp. | reverse complement strand
CGCACCGGGGAACTCACCGCCGCCGCCGCCGTGATCGAGCGCGCCCTCCGCCGGGCCGACCAGGAATTGGCGGCTGTCGTGACAAGGCCGCTGAGCAGGCCGTAGTGATCCGCCGCGCAGGGCGGGCAGCGACGGACCGACGGTCCCCGGCACGGCCGCGTGCCGTCCTGCATCAGTCGTTTCGTCGCGCACAGGTGGCTGTAGTCGTGCAGGGTCAGCACGACCGGGACGCCGGCCCGGGCGGCCGGGCCCAGGGCACTGTTGACGATCCAGTTGTGGGCGTGAACCACATCGTAGGGCGCGGCGCTCAGCTCCCGCCCGATCGCGCGGACGATCGCGGGATCGGGCAGCGGAATCGCGTGCGGGCGGGACCGGTCGAGGTACAGGCCGGGCACCCGGGCCGCGGCGGGGCGCACCCGGACCACCCGCGGCCCGCAACCGTCCTCGTCCCCACCGTCGGCGGCCGGGTCGACGCTTCCGCTGTCGAAACCCAGCAGAGTCACCTGGTGGCCGCGCACGGCGAGCTGCCGGGACAGGTTCCAGACGTGTCGTTCCTCGCCGCCGGCGACGGGGGGCAGGAACTGCGCAAGCTGCAATACCCTCACCCGGCGACGTCCCGGTAGAGCTGCCGCAGGGCGCCGGCGCAATCGTCCCAGGAGGGCAGGAGCGGGGAGCCGGTGGCCGGCATCGCCGCGAGTGCGGCGACGGTGGCCGCGACGGTGGCCGCGATGGACCGGGGTGGTGAGTGCAGCGGCACGGTCGTCACCAGCTCGTGCCGCGCCAGTTCGGCCAGTCCCGAGGTCTCCGCGACCAGCACGCGGGTTCCGCAACCGAGGGCCTCGGTGACCGCCACCGGATGGGCTTCGTACTCGCTGAGCAGGCAGACCAGATTCGCATCGGTCAGAAGTCTGCCCAACCGGTCGCGCTCCTGCGGGCCGTAACCGCGGATCACGACGCGGTCGCCCACTCCCAGTCGGTCCGCTCGTTGACGCAGCGCCGGTTCGTAGCCTCCGAATCCGATGATCGCGAGGACCGCCCCGGGTGCGGCCGCCAGGATCGCGGGCATGGCCGCGAGGATGCGGTGGTGTCCCTTGTAGCGTTCCAGGCGTCCCAGCGAGACCAGCAGCGGGTCCCCGGTGATCTCGGCGGCGGCCGACGACACCGGCGGGGGGGCGTGTCCGTTGGGAATCAGCCGGATCCGGGTCTCGGGGACGCCCAGTATCGACGCGAACTCCGCGCGTTCGTATTCGCACACGGCGATCAGTTCCCTGCTGTGCCGCAGCAACGGGGCAAGCGCCCTCCATTGCGCGGGCCGCAGCCTCGATCGGATGGCCGACGAGTGCCCCCCGGTGTGGAATGTAACGACCACCGGCAGATCCGCCAGGCGGGCGGCGGCGAGCGCGGCGGGGGCGACCAGCGAGTGCACCCCCTGCAGGTGCACGATGTCGTAGCGGCCCCGAGAGCGGCTCAGGTGGCGACCTAGTCCGGGGGAAAAGTAGGCGTCGCTTCCGCGCGGGTAGGCCGGCCAGCGGTACGTCCGGTATCCGCTGTGGTGCTCCCCCGCGGCGAGGGCACCTGCGGCATCGGTGGTCAGCACCGAGACATCGACACCGGCCGCGGCGAGTCGGCTGCTGACTTCGCCGACGTGGGTTTCCACTCCGCCGGTCAGGGGCAGGGCGCGGGCGCAGACCATCGCCACCCTGAGCTCAGCGCCGGTCATTTCCCGGACGTCCCCGTTCCGATGTGGAGCGCGTTGGTCAGGATCTCGTCGACCCGAACCCGCGTCTCCTCGGCCGCGGTG